>JABDGK010000028.1 GCA_013286085.1 Gammaproteobacteria bacterium
TTTCGATATTCTTTTCAGATTTATTGAATGAGGCTACAATTTTTTGTGCCCACTCAGTTTGTTTTAGGCTTGGGCTAAATAGTTTATTGATCACATCAAGTTGCGATGGGTGGATAGCAATTTTCCCGTGAAATCCAATCTCTTTTGCATATTGACATTCAACAATTAACTCTTCCTGTTCTGTTAAATTAAAACAAGGTGAATCAAATGCAGGTATTCCGAATGCAGAAGCTGTTGTAGTAAGTATAGTTCTTGCATACCTTGATGATTCGGACGATATTTCTGTGCCCATTGCTGCTGCAAAATCTGCAGAACCAAAGATAAGACCATTACTTGATCTTGCAATATCTTTTATATTAATTAGACCAGATGGTGTTTCGATAACGGAAAATATTTTAGGAATTTGTGAAGAGGCTGATAAAATACTTTTAAGCAAATTAATATCACCAGAGGACTCTATCATAGGAACCATAATAATTTCTGGCATGCGCACAAGATCTAATAATAATAAAATGTCCTTAATTCCATCTTGAGTGCGAATACTATTTATACGAATGCTGTTAACTTTGCTTTCATTTGAATTAAACAAATGTCTGGCTAGCTCACGCCCATTGTTTTTTTTGTTTTCTGGAACTGAATCCTCTAAATCAACAACATAACAATCGGCATGATAATTTTGTATTTTTTCAAAGCAAGCAACATCTAAAGCAGGCGTTACTAAAAATGATGTCAGATAATTTTCGCTATGCATGGTATTTTTTATTCTACTATTTGAGTAATTAAATCACAGAATCGTTTGATATCAGCGCGTTGAATGTCAGCGCGAATCATAATTCTTAATCCAGCTTTACCTCGTGAAATAACGGGGAAAAATAAAGGCGATGTGTAAAACCCGCCGTCATATATTTTTTTGGAATATTCAACTGCTTTGCTTTCATCTTTAATCGGAATGAGTCTAAGTGCAATTCCATCACCCATATTTTCTGTTGGAAGCAAACTATCAAAATAGTTAATATTTTCTTGTAATTTATTTTGTAAGATAGTTAATTCATCAGTTTGATGAATTTTTGAAGAGGCGATGATTGCGCCTAATCCGGCCGTATTTATTTGTTGTGACCAAGCTAAAGGTCCACCAAATCGGTTTAAAATAGGCATGTATTTATTTTCTTTAAAAAGAATAACCCCACCTGATGCGCCAAAGCCTTTATTCAGTGATGCAACGATGATGGTTCGATCATTAATTTCACCCATTATATCTAATACATATCCTCGCCCTTTTTTTCCATAGGCAGAAATTGAATGTGCTTCATCAAAAATAAGGAAGAGGCCATACTTATTCTGAAGCTCTAATAACTCTTTTACAGGCGCACATCCACCTGTGCTATAAACCCCATCAGCAACGTAAGCAACCGTTTTATTTTGTTTGCAAACATCTTCTATGAAATTTAAATCATTATGGGGGGATGTTAAGACAGTGGTTTCGTCGGCACAAATTGGCTTTATTAAACTAAGAGATAGATGCACCATTTTATCAAATATCATGACAGGTGGAGCATTATTAGTGAATACGCCAGATGCCACTAAGGGTAAAATTGCAGCTGATGCTGCGCTACAGGAGGCTGCTGTTATCGCCTCTGCAGAAAATAAGTTTGACAATGCGTGTTCTGCATCTCTTAATAGACTTAAATGTATTCGTAATCTTGCGATTGCAGAATTTAATGCTCCTGCTTTCAATACCGAATTTGCGGCGCTAGTTACAATATCAGGATGTACATCCAAGCCAAGATACGAGAAAGAGCACATATTAATAAATGGATGGTTATTTGTATTAATCCACTGACCATCATCTGCAATGTCTGCTGAAATATCTAATAATCCTGATTGATAGGATTCCTCCCAAAAGGGATTACCTATGTTCATGGCTTTAGTAATATTTGAATATGTATGCATCTCACACCTCTTGTTTAGCTTTGTGTTGCCATCGTTAATATTTTTTCTTGGTTTCTAATCCAATTTAGATAAAAAGCTATGTTCATTACTGTTAGTATAAAAACAATCAGATACATACTGTGAAACCCTAAGTTTTGAACTAGTAATCCCATTATCACAGACCCAGAAAATATTCCTAAATCGATTGCCATACTAAAAAATCCTAGTGCTGTTCCGCGATTACTAGATTTTGAGTTTGCAACGATGAGGCTTGCTAACACTGGTGTTCCTAAGCCTGAACATACTCCAATTCCAACCCCTAAGAGAATAATAGAAGAGAGATCAATATGAATTGTTAACAGCATGGTTGCCGATAATAAAAATAATATATAAGTTACTAATGTATTTACGGACATAAGATTAGATATTTTTGTTATAAATACCCTAGAAAATACGATAGAAATTGCGTATACCAAATAATATATCGTCAAATATTTTTCTTTGCCTTGCGAATTGATTATTAATGGCAGGAATGTCATTAAGCATCCATAACATAAATATATTGAAAATTGATTGATTGTTGGTATATAAATTTTAGAATTTAATATTATTTCTCTTACTGATAATGACTCACTTGTATTTTGTCTGCTTTGAATCGGAAGATTTTTTCGTGTAAATATTGCAACTGATAAAAGCGTTGTAGCAAAACTGCAAGAAATAATAAGATTTATGTTACCTATATGATATAAATAAATTGCAAGACTCGTTGATAAACTAATACCGATCATGCTTAACAGTGTATAGAGTGATATTGCGTCTTTAACTTTGTCATCATGATTTACTAAAGTAACAGCTGCTGATGAAGCAGAGCTATACCCCGCACCACTCATGCCATGCAGAAATCGAAAAAATAATATAGAAAAATAATTATTAACAAAAAAATAAGCTAAAATGGTTAGTAACGTTGTTATCATTGAAATAACTGTTACTTTCTGGTGTCCATAGTAATCCGCTATCCGGCCTGCTAAAATTCGAAATGATAACGATCCCAATGAATACATTCCGATAGCTATACCTAATTCTTCGCCACTCATACCTAGTTTGTTATACCAGAGAGGTAGTACAGGCAAAAACAAATAGACGCCTGCCCAATAAAACAAATTGGCGCTCGCTATTTGCCAGGTAATTTTATTATTAGTAATAGCCACAATTCACTCTATCGTTTGATTTATTAAAGGCCGGCAATGTTAATTGAAGGGATATAAGATAAATAGGGTGTCAATCACCAGGGTGATTCATCCCCTATTATTTAATTATGTAGAGTTATAGAATATCTGGCCGCAGCAATCTTGGTGTACTAAAACACACCAGATGTGTATAATACATAATCACTTTTTTGATAGTAGAATATTCTATGGAAAAGCATCATTCTTACAATAAGTTAGCTGGAACTGCTGCACTACATTGTCATATTGATAATATGTTAGAAAGTGCTAACGCCAGCATTTATTGGAAGGATAAAAAAGGTCGATATTTAGGTTTAAATAATCGGTTCACGGACTATTTATGTGGGTCTCAATTGCAGCCTGGCGATATTGTCGGTAGCACAGATAGGGATTTTGTTTGGGTTGAGGAAGCACCCATTTTAGAAAAAAACGATCAAGAGGTAATTTGCACCGCCTCTTCTAAAACTGTAGTTGAACCCTGTAGAAGTACGGACAATGCAGTTAAATTATTTCTAAGTCATAAAACACCCTTGCGTTCGCAGCATGGGAAAATAATTGGTGTATTTGGTATATCCTATTATTTAGATGGAAACCAATCGACCTCAGATATGCTTAAAACATTAGGATTTTCTACTGATTTGATTGCTTTTAACTTATTGCAATCAAAATACTATGAGAAACCAGATAATCAGCTTACTGCTCGACAAATTGATTGCCTTTTCTATCTTGTGAAAGGATTTACTATTAAGCAAATTGCAAAAACATTATCTCTTTCGCCACGTACTGTAGAACATTATTTGGATACTATTAAACAAAAATTAAATTGTGAATCGCGAGTTGAATTGATCTCACTTGCATTGACATTACCTGCTATTAAAAATCGTTTTTTCGAGTTAAATGTTTATGAATAATTTAATGCAGCAATTTAATACTATATCTGATCCAGATGAAATTCATAAATTGGAAATAGGAAATTTTCGAAATTTGAATTTCCATATCTATTGGAAAGATCTGAATAATAAATATTGGGGTGCAAATGATAGATTAGCCTTAGATGTAGGCTTATCAAAAGGAACGGATGTATTAGATTATACCGACTTGGAATTTTGGCCGCATGAAGTTGATTGCCTAAAAAGCCATGATGCCAAAGTAGTTCATAATAACAAGACTAATATTTTTTTTGAATCGGCTACCATGAGTGACGGTGCAACAATCAATGCTGTTAGCCATAAAGCGCCTTGGTATTCAAAAACCGGGAAGACCTTGGGTATACAAGGACTATCATTTGTTTCTATTGAACCCGCTTCTGCAGATACAATGGGCCTTACCGCTCGTCAACTTGATTGTCTTTTATATTTTGTAAAAGGATTTACTTTCAAGCAAGTTGCAAAACAGTTAACTCTTTCGCCTCGCACAGTCGAACATTATATTGAAGCGATAAAACTAAAACTAAATTGCCATACACGAGCTGATTTAATTTCAAAGTCATTGCAGTTGCAAGCTATAAAAGAGAGGCTTTGAATTTATGCCAAATCAGCCCATCTATAATCAAACAAGTGGAGTTTCTGCATTACAAGCGCATCTTGAATATAGCCTTGAAAATTCATCTGCAAGTGTTTACTGGAAAAATAAAAGTGGTCAATATCTAGGAGCAAATCCTGTATTTGTACGTTCTGCTGATGGTTTTGAATTAGATGGCATTTTAGGTAACGATGATAGAGGGTTATGTTGGGGTGAGAGTGAAGCCTTACTCATGCAAAAAAATGATAAAAAAGTTGTTGACTCAAGGCAATCGAAAACGGTTATTGAATCCGCTTATTGCTATGCAGACCAACAGCGACGGTTATTTTTAAGTCATAAGACGCCGTTGCGCAGTCACAAAGGAAAAATTATTGGAGTGTTTGGTGTTTCATTTATATTGGACGGAAAAAAATCCACCTCAAAAACGATAGAAGACGCCGGCTTTCCAGCTGGTTTTATAAATTTAAATGATATACAAGCAGGGCTAGATGTACAAACGTATAATCTTACTATCAGACAGGTTGATTGTTTATATTACTTAGTTAAAGGTATGACAATCAAACAGATTGCGAGAGAGTTGAACTTATCTCCTAGAACAATTGAGCATTATCTTGATGCTGTTAAAATTAAGCTGAATTGCATATCTCGTTCGGAGTTAATTGAAAAAGCATTACAGATGAACGCCATAAAAATCAGATTATAAAACACTGAGTAATACAACATGACTTATTCATCAGCTTTATCAAAAAATCATGCTTTTTTAGCTGCTGAAAAAGACATGCAAGATATCTATCTTAATAAGTTAGGGGCGCATGGCGTAAGCTATTTTGAGTATTTGCGTGTTTATGATAATGGCCATAGTATTATTCTGGCGAGTAATCGAGATGTTATTCGTTATGTATTCGACAATGAAGTTCCTATAGCCGCGCCAATTCAACAGAACTATATTCAAGATAATTTTCATTATTTCATTCTGCCTGTTGGAAATTATGAGAAAGCCGTGCATGACATAAAAGCCGACTTTAATTTAGCGCATTTTATCAATCTTGTTGAGCGTCATCCAGGGTATATTGACTTATATTGTTTTGGTGCTAATGCCAACAATCCAGGTATCATGAATTTTTACTTAAATAAAATGGATATTTTAGAAAAATTTAAATGTTATTTTAAGGAAGAGTCGAGTAACCTAATTAATAAAGCATTAAAGAGTAAAGTCATATTGTCAGATAATATGTTGCCACCTTATAAAGGCTTACTTGAATACCCATCCTATGCTCTAGATAGCAATCAATTAACGGATCGACAAGCAGACTGCCTTTACTATTTAGTGAATGGAATGTCGATAAAACAAATTGCCAAGCGCTTGATTCTTTCACCGCGTACAGTCGAGCACTATCTAGAAGCAGTCAAAATGAAGATGGGATGTGAATCTCGCGTGGAATTGTTTGAAAAAGCTAGGCAACTTAAAGTGATTCGTGAGAAGTTAAATGCACGATGGCAATAAATATATGAAATGGTGGTCTATAAAGCATGGAGCGTATTTTTATCACAGGTAATGCTGGATCAGGAAAAACAACTCTTAGTAAGCAAATAGGAAAAATTTTAAAAAGAGATGTTATTAATTTAGATAAGATAGTATGGAAACCATACTGGTCACTTACCCCGTCAGCTGAACGTTCTGTTCAAATTTGCAATCTCATAAAATCAAATAGGTGGATTATTGAGGGTGTATCAAAAGATGTTTTAAAAGCATCTGACACGGTTATTTTTTTAGATTACTCTCGAAGAATATCCTATTGGCGAGTTTTGAAGAGAAATTTGAGATATTTATTTAAAACCAGACCAGAGCTTCCTGAAAAATGCCCTGAGATTTTGGTTATTAAAAAGCTGATACAAATAATATGGAATTTTAATAACAAGGTTCGACCATGCATACTTGATCATATAGAAGAGAATAAACACGTTAAAAATATTTTTCACATACGTGAAAATAGTGAGATTAAGTCACTACTTTCAATCATTGAGAGCAAAGCAAGTGAGTTTAATTAGTAGCAGTTTCAAATGGTGCTAGGCCATAATATGATTTCTACAGTAATACAGGTTTAATATGCATAGCACATTCTGGAATGTTCGCACAGTAAGCAGTTTGATAAAAAGGGTCTACTAAAAATGAATACTTTTTCGTCTAATCGTTTGTTATCAATAATTTTTATTCTTATTGCATTTTTGAGTGCTAATATGCCCGTATGTGCTAGCCAATATTCAACAATTGAATCAACTTCAGTGCAGCAAAAACTGGCAAAGCTCGAGGCTTCTTCGGGTGGAAGGATTGGCGTATCTGCGGTAAATACGGCAAATAATCAAACGATTCAATATCGAGCTGAAGACCGTTTCCCGATACAAAGTACATTTAAAGTGATGGGAGTTTCCGCCATTCTAAAAAAGAGCATGACAGATAGTCATTTGTTACAACAAAAAATAACTTATAAAAAACAAGATTTGGTTTTTTGGTCTCCCATCACTGAAAAACATTTTACTCACGGAATGAAAATATCTGAGCTGTGCGCAGCAGCCATAATGTATAGTGATAGTACTGCAATAAATCTTCTCATGAAAAAATTAGGCGGCCCTGAAGCTGTTACTACCTTCGCTCGTTCTATCGGCGATAATACATTTAGAGTGGACAACTGGGAATCTGAATTAAATTTGAACCCAAGTGACTTACGCGATACATCTACGCCTGCTGCAATGGAAAAAAGTTTACAATACTTAACACTTGGAAATTTTTTAGATACACCACAACGGGAACAATTAGTGGGTTGGATGAAAGGTAATACAACCGGAGATACTCGAATCCGTGCTGGTATCCCAAAAGGATGGGGTGTTGCTGATAAAACTGGTGCGGGTAGCGGTTATGGAATAACGAATGATATCGGAATAATTTGGCCGCCAAAGTGTGCACCGATTGTTGTAGCAATGTATTTTTATATAAATAAGAAAGATGCGGCTCGTCGTGATGATGTCATTGCATCGATCACGCGTATAGTAATGAACGAATTTGCAAATTCGGATCAATGTATTAAGTTGAAATCAGCTTGATTTTAAGGGGCGTATGTTAATGTCCAAATTATTATTTTGAGTTTTTGAAGTTAATAAAAATGATTTTCAGTTAATCGCTTATGACATGAATGTGGTTTTATATGATGCAACTTAAAACAAATAGATTATTCATTAAGCCTCCAAATGAGACTGATTTATCGAATTGGTTCGACCTTCATGCTGACCCTGATGTAATGTACTATGTTAGTGGCTCATGCCAACCCGATACAATTAAGCGATGGATGCAAGCTGATATTTCTCATTATCAAAAACATGGATTTTGCTTAGGTTCCGTTTTTGAGAAAACGAACAATGAATTTGTTGGTCGTGCTGGTATTGTATTTCTTAATTATGATGATGCGCAGCCTGAGTTAGAAATTGGATATATTTTAAGCAAAAAACATTGGAATAAAGGTTACGGTACAGAGCTAGTAAAAGGATTGATAGAGTGGGGGTTTAATTATTTAAATGTCTCAAAGTTAGTTGCGGTTACACATCCTGAAAATAAAAGATCACAACATGTATTAGAAAAATCAGGTATGAGATTTGCAAAACGCATTCAATATTATGATGATCAGTGTGATTTTTATGAAATTTATAACCAAGGTTAAAAAATATGTATGGAAAATTATGCTCAGAGTTTTATGACGTTGATAAAAGATTTGCAGAATTAGACGAAGTCAATTTTTATAAGCAGTTTATCGATAAAAATGATCTTATTCTTGAGCCAATGTGTGGTTCTGGACGATTATTAATTCCATTAATGCAAGAAGGGTATCAGGTACATGGTGTTGATAACTCCACTGCCATGTTAGCTAATTGTCGAGAAAGGGCTAATAATCTAGGTTTAAATCCGATTTTATTCGAAATGGACATCGCATCAATGAATTTGCCTCATTCATATCAGTCTATTTTAATTCCGTTAGGTTCATTCCAATTGCTTTATCCGCGAGAAACTGCATTTAATGTATTGCAAAATTTTAAAAAACATTTACGTCCAAATGGTAAATTAATTTTAGATTTATTTATTCCATGGGAATCATTATACAAAGATAATGAAAATGAGTTTTCAGAAAAAGATGTTATTATTGAAGATGGACGCATAAATCTAAAGTCACACGGCAAATCTAATAAATATGAGCAGTATTGTATTAGTGATTCGATATACACTAAAGTAATAAATAATCGAGAAGTTGTTGTTGAAAATGAAAAAATGTATTTGTGTTGGTATTATCGTTACGAAACGGAGCTTATTTTGGAAAAATACGGATTCAAAAATATAATTTATAAAGATGAATTTTTTAGAAATGAAAATCATATGATTTTTATTGCTGAGAGTTTAGGCTGTGATGAAAATTAAAAGGTGAAATTTTCATGGGTATACAGATACCAGATAAAAATTTATTTATGATGTGTAACGAATTAAATCTAAACGCAATAAGCAATATGCCACTTGGGTTTCATGTCAGAAATTGTCAAAAAAGTGAATTAGATATTTGGAAAGCTATGCATTTTGATGATCCTAAATTAGCTAAACAATATTATAATTACATGACACAATTTTATAATTCTGTTTACGCTAAAAAAGGCGATTTATTTTTTCAAAGCTGTCTGTTTGTTTGTGATAAGGATAATAGACCAATAGGAACTTGTTTTTTCTGGAAAGCTTATGAAAGAATTACCACTATTCATTGGTATAAGATTTTGAAGGATTACGAAGGAAAGGGTATAGGTAGGGCGCTTCTCTCTATAGTTATGAAGAGCCTTACTGATGATGAATTCCCAGTATTTTTACACACGCAACCATCTAGCTATAGAGCAATCAAGTTATATTCTGATTTTGGATTTTATTTATTGTCAGATCCTCTTATTGGTAATAGAAAAAATGATCTGGAAGAATCTATGCCTATTTTAAAGAAAAATATGCCATACCAAGATTATCAACACTTACGAATAACTAAATCACCAAATTTTTTTCTAGAGTCTGTAAGATCATCAAATGAGATTGAGTTTTAAAGTGTAGCTGATCAGTGAGTTACATCATTGAATGGTTACTTTATATTTAAATTTGATAAAGAGATTAATATTGAGGTTAAAATAATATGAAATTTCCTACTGTAGGTGGTTGCCTTTGTCGTGCAGTACGCTATGAAATTACTGAGCCACCTAAATTGAATGGATTGTGTCATTGCCGATCTTGCCAATATTCCACTGGCTCCTCTTATTTTCCATTTTTGGCCGTATTAACAACCGCATTGGATGTTTCAGGTGAGATAACGTGGTATGAATCAATTGGTTTTAGTGGCAATAAAATAAATAGGGGATTTTGTACCAAATGCGGATCAACTTTGTTTGGAAAACCGGGTGTATTGCCGCACATTATTACAGTCTCGGCTAGCTCATTGGATGATCCTTCTGAATACAAACCAGAAATGTCAGTTTGGGTGGAGGATGCCCAGTCATGGTGTTTGAGTAATTCAGAATTGAAAAAATTTGATCAGAATCCATTTTAGAGTTATCTAGCTCAAAGACCCTCATTTTTTCTCGGCATTAACCGATTGAATTTAAAGAAGAGCTCGCTATCAGGTTTTTGACAGCTATATTTTTAATGTTCGTAAAATTTGAGATATAAATATTTCGTTTTTCAATTAATATTTTTTAAGTATCCTTGTTATTTTTATCATCCTCCTCATCCTCATATTTTATAAAAGAAGAGCCTAAACCTTTGGGTTGGAGTCGTTTAACAAATGGTGTAGGCGCTGGGCGAAAAATTATTTTCCGTTGATTGCCCTCAGCCCCTTCACTTTGTTGTTGTGTAGTAAGGAGTTCTTGGCTCATTTTATCAACAAATATTGTGCCGTTAAAAATTGAATATGATTCATTGTGTTTTCCTTCTGAAGCATCTGAATTTAACTTAGCTAATACAAATAATTTTGCATCATCAATGCTGAAAAACTTGGCAATAGAAATATCTTCTGTATCTAGACTTTGCTTAGTAACATTAAATTGGCTATCAAACGAGTCTGGAAGATCTACATTTCCTTCTGCATATTGAGCTCTTGCAATTAAAGTATCAATATTTTCTTTGTTAAATTCGCATAATAATTCTTTGTTACTGTATAGCCGGTAAATCAATTTTAATTTTTTTGCATCATCAGAAGATATTTTTTCTTCAATAAATATATCAATATCATACCGATTGTTAAATTCGGCTAGAGGTGATTCTATATCCTTTGTATATTGTTTGGTAATTTTATATTTCATAAACAGTTCCAGTCTAAAAGCTATCATGAGGTTAGCAGCCATAAAATCACAAATTGTAGTTAAAAAGTTTTTCGTGGCGGCTGATTATTTTCGGATTTTTCATCTTCAGGGATAGAATCCACTGTTGGTTGCCATGATTTCTGCTGTGTTTTTTGTTGGTCTACTATCGCTTCATTCTGCTGAGGCAAGGTGGATTTTAACCCTTTTCTTATCATCATATTATATTTCAGTTCGCCATCAGTATCGAGTTTTTGAAAAATTTTAGTCTGTGAACTCATTTGTGTAGACCTTAATTTATTATTTGATATTTGGTCTATATCCATGACCAGTAATTGAGATGCTTGTGGATTAATATCTGGATCAAAATATCGAATATTGGATTCCTGCAAACAACTGGCTAACAAATTCTTTTCTATTAAATTAACAGGCGTAAAAACATTATTATTTTCTACATTTGAAACAGATGCTATAGAAATCCCTGCATTGCGATAAGTTCTCAAAGTAGAGAAGGCTCCCGGTGCACACCCATCATGACCAATAGCTTCCATTGCACTTCCAGTTTTCCATATGCAAACCCCATAGCTGTAATGACTTATAGTGCCAGCAGGAAGTTCAATTTTTTCTGTAATAAGAGCTTCTGGTTTTTTTATAATTTCACCTTTCCATAAGGCTTCTTGAAAAATAAGTAAGTCATCCGCTGTAGATCGAAAGTATCCTGCCGGTACAGCGATACTAAGATCTATAATCAACGAATACAACAAATTTGGGGCACTTGCAGGTGATGAATCAGTTAAATTTATAGATAAATCACTTAATAAATTTCTTAATTGAATTATTTTTTCTTTTGTATCAGATGAATCATCATTTATGTTTTGTAGCTCTTCTAATGAATTACTAATTTCAACTTTGATTGAGGAAAATATTTCAAATGCTTTCTTTAGGTGCTCTTTAAACTCCGATTTAAATTTAGAAAGATCATCAGCGTTTTTTACATTGGCTAATCTATTTTGGTATAAAGGAATAATGCTATCCATTATTTGTTTATACTGGTCTAGCAGGTCATTTGCTGCATCCACAATTTTTTGCAGCGCAGGATTTTTTTCTTTATCTACCCCTTGTTCCATCCATTTTGGTACTGCTATAGGTTTTGGGGTTGGTGCATAACTAAGTGCAAATGATTGGTCTCCGCCGCGTATTGGCACTGTATCCTTCATGTTGGACGGAAGAACATCTTCTTGTATATATTGATAGTAATCTTTTCCTGATACTGCCTGAATAACATGTCCCAGCATGAGATAATTAATATTGCTATATCGAAATTTATTTCTAGGATCCGCGTCAGGCTCAAAAATTATTTTTGCTTCTGGACCTTCTAGCATAGGTGAGTAATCATTTATGCTTTTAAAATCAAGTATTTTTTCTTTAAAAAAAGTTTCCGCTTGAAATTGTCCCAAACCAGAAGTATGAAGTAAAAGTTCTCTAATCGTTATTTTCTTATCTAAAAAATATTGTTTATTGGGAAATGACTCAGGTAAAAACTGACTTATTGAATCATCATAGTTAAGTTTACCGTTGCTATCTTCAATCAATTTAGCGATTGCAACTGCTGTGAATATCTTTGTAATGGAAGCAATGACAACCTTTGTATTAGGTGAATTCTTAACTTCATGTTGCTCAGATTGGTTAGCATTTCCGTAAGATCTCCGCATAATCGTTTTGCCATCTTTTACAATCCCAATAGCACCGGAAAATTTCGTATTATGAATTTCATTATCAACAATATCTTCGACTGTTCCATCTAAATAAAAACGTGGACCATGTGATTTTTGATGTGGTTTTCTTGATTTAGGCTTAGAGCAGATTTCAATAATCTGCCATGCTGATTGCGTTATGTTTTTATCTACTAATACTAAATCACCATTACCTTGCTTTATTTTTGCTTGTATTTTTTCCGCAGTTTTTTCTTCATTCTCAGATTCTGTTATAATGTCTATCTGACAGTTGGATTTCTTTTTTATAAGTTCTAATTGCGATTGTATATTTTCAGAGAGCAAACCATCCTTGTTACTTAGCACCAATATTTTAACTACTGGCTGGTTTTTCTCTGCTGTGGAGGCTGTTGATGACAACATATCGTTATACTCGCAATGTATATGCTATTATTATACTACATTGATCTTTTCTGAATTTTTGCTACTAAAACTATGGACTAACTCTCGTAGCCTCATTTTTACGTATTGTAACCAATTGAATTGAAAAAGATAAATTGTTAATCTAACAGGCTGGGAATTTGGTTATCATAAGTGGGATTGAAAAATGAGACCGCATGGAGCTAGCTAACACGCAAGTTATACATTCTACAATAAGATAAAATCACATTTTAGGCACTTAAGGACAAATCCATGCCAGATAGCATAGATAAACTAAAAATTTCAGATATCGATCAATTAATATCGCTAACCATCAATGCTAAATGTGAACATAGACTAATAAGTAATCTTAAAAAGTTTAAAGAAATCTTACTTAATACTGCTAATCAAAAAAATCGGCCTTTAAAAGCAGATGAACTGCAACAATTATGTTCCGATAAAATCACACAATTATATATGATTTTATTTTTTCTAGCGAAAAATACCGCTCTGGAGCATTTACGGCTTAAACACAAACCCTTTAAGGATGAAGTTGTTCTGATCAGTCAAGTATGGCATGAAATTAAGGAAACGCTAACCAATAAACTTTTACTTTCTCGGGAAATTAATTCTTATTTTAAAGAACGAGGCGGTCGAAATGGCGAAGAATTCAAGACGTTCGTTGCACTATCCAAGACAATCCAAATAGACGATTTAATGTCAGAAAAATTTGCTACTAACGACAGAGAAGGTCCAACATGTTCGTTATTTATTAACGAAAAGTATATGTTAAAAGACAATGCAATAGCGCCAAGCAATATTGGTATTACAAAAACTCCTTTGTCTTGCAAGGAAGAATATGCTTTAAGTGACAGAAAGCTTTGTTATCACGCTTATTTATACGATCCATTTAGATTTGGAGGTGGAGGCGAGCCGGAATTTGGAACTGCCTATAGATATATCAATGAATGCAAAACAAGAAAAAATATCGAATCAATTTTTACGGTTAAATATTCTGAACCTGAGTTAACTGTACTCCTCAAGAATGGATCTTTTACCAAAATTGCCGCTGGAAATATCACGGATTATCTCGAACAAAAAAAACATGAAGGCGAGATAGATGAAAAACTTTACAATGAGATTAAAAGCGATTATCCGCACTTGTTTTACCCCATATTGAATATAGATATCGCTGAGCATATTTATCATCAGATCAAGGAATTAATAAATAAAGGTGTGGCAAAAACAAAATTAAATGGCAAGCCACTTTTGATTGTATTGGCAGAAATTCACAACTCAAAAAACTCATTTTTATTGCAAATCATGGTACTACTTATTGCAAAAGAAATTGGAATACGACATGTGCTTCTTGAAACGATTAACCTGTACCATAAAAAATATGGATGGGATGCACCTGTAGAGGCCACTAATCGCTTAATTCAGTTTTCACTCACTGATCTTGCCATCCATGTAAAAGATCTTGAAAGTAAACTCCATTACAATAATATCGAAACACCTTATCCTTACCATGATCTTCCAGAAGGGATGATTTCTGAGGAGATTCGAGAAGCAAGTTGGATTATTGACGCAAACGCGCTAAACGATAATGCTATTCTAATTTTGGGAGCAGGACATTTAAACGGCATTTTAAATAGCAAATTAAAAGATACTTTTGTTGTGTTGCCAATCAACTGTACCTGTGACAAAAGATACAGTGACGCATTGTCAATTACGAACAGCAACTTTATCGATTTGGAAAATAACTTAACCCCTCTTACGCTGGATGAAATCATCAATATTGCACAAAAAATACATAAAAAAATTGAAGGCACTGATTAAAACTAATGTGTCCTTTCGGTGAGTGCGTGCAATCACCGAAAGGCCGCAATTAATCCAACAGATAAAAATTTCTTATATCATTTTATTTAAGGAGCCAACCAGGAGAAATTATTATCTTCGTGGTGTTATTGTTTTTTTATTTTCAACTTGTGTATATCCACTCTTGTCACCGGCGATGTTTCTTTCTGTACCAACCAATCTAGTCATCATCTCCATCACGCGTTCAGCATTATCTTTTTTCAGCTTATCAAGTGCTTTAGGATTATATTGGATACCAGTAATTTCATACTTACCTCCCTCGTTACTTGGATACTCATCTTCCTTTGACTCATTTGATCCTTGATTTACATTGAAATTGGAAAAATCCCTTGAAATCTTAATAGCAGCAATAATATCATCTGGTTCTACTTCATCACTACAAATTTCTTCCGCAAATAAAAAACGTTGCGGCTCTTTTAGCGTTGCTTGATCCATGGTTAGGAATCCATGCGCATGAACATCAAAACCTGTTTTCAAATTTACAACGTAAATATAGCTTTCACTATTAGAACACTTTTTTTCATTGTTATCTTTAATGGGCACTGGGAAAAATGCTGCTGCATCTATATTTTTAGAAAATGCATGTACATTTGTTGAAATAAAGACATCTTGTACTCGCAGCTGAACATTTTGATCGTTAGCATCCCTTGAAAACCCTTTTTCAAATACAATTTCTGGAGAAAAGCTCGATCCTCTGAAGGCAATTCTATTAATATCTTTTTTATAAGATCTATGATCACTAGCTATACTTTTAGAGACTTCAACAGATTTTAGTATATCTGAAGCTTCTATAGCTAATTGAGAATACATTTCATTAAAAGTAATTTTTTCGTCTGCACTGAATACATTATTCTTATTTAAAATATTTCTTTGCAGGGCTGATAACGCAACAGTACATCTTTTAATTTTATCTAAATCGTCATGAGAAATGTTATATATAAGTTTACTTCGCCTTGTTAAAGCTACCTTATATTCCTCAATTTTTTTTAACATTTCTTCTGGTTCTTGCGGATGAATATGAGATGCACTCATAATATTCTCCATTAGCGAATATTGCGGTCTTTATTCAAAAAAATCAAACCCGACTAACCCATCATAGCCGCCTTGTGTCACATCAAAAACGGATATCGTTTGAAGTCTTACCATCTTCATTATGATACTTTTGAATAAATACAACAAGAGAAGTGTCCTTCCGGTGATTGCGAGCACTTACCGGAAGGACAAGACTATCTAGGGTGATTATACCCCTTATTTAAAGCGGATTATTCTTATAAAATAGCCCCCTTTATTATTCAAATACAGGGAAAAGAATGAATTTAAATTATGAGATGATTATTTTTTACGCTGTACTTGCGAGTGGCATTCTGGCATTACTAGATATCGTATTTTTTGCTCCAAAACGTAAAAAATTACATTCGAAGAAGATGCCGGTTGTGATGGAGTATGCGCGTTCATTTTTCCCGATATTATTGCTTGTTTTCTCAGTTCGTTCATTTGCCTATGAACCATTCCGAATTCCTTCCGGATCACTAAAGCCAACGTTGTTAATTGGTGATTTTATTTTAGTGAATAAATTTGATTATGGTATTCGATTACCTGTTATCCATAAGAAAATATTTTCGATTGGTGAACCGAAGCGAGGAGATATTGTTATTTTTCGAGAACCTCCAACAGAATCGCGTGATCTTATCAAGCGTGTGATCGGAGTTCCAGGAGATCATGTCAGTTATAAAAATAAAACTCTTTATATTAATGGAAGAGAAATTCAGCAGAAGTTTGAACAATATAATACAGATGAAGAAGATGGTGAAGGCCCATGGCCTGTTATTCAAAAGCAGGAAAATTTACTGGGTGTTAAGCATGAAATTTATCAAATTCCCGCCAGAGAAAATGATGACTTTGAAGCAGATGTACCTGTCGGTAAGTATTTTATGATGGGTGATAATAGAGACAACAGTGGCGATAGTCGATATTGGGGTTTTTTACCGGAAGAAAATATCATTGGGAAAGCATCTCATGTTTTAGTTAGTTTCGATAAATTAAGCCATCCTGTTAGATGGAGTAGAGTGGGCGAGAAAATAATATGAATTTATTTACAGAAAAATTGTTTTCTTATGGAACATTGCGATATGAAGGAGTTCAGATTGCTACGTTTGTGTGATTCGAAATGAAAAAAATTAGAACGCATGGGCTCGATACATTAAGATCAGCCGCAATAATTTTAGTATTTATGTTTCATTGTTTCAGTTTTAGCCATCAGCCAATACTTGGCTCTATAGGCCGCGCAGGATGGGTCGGTGTTGATCTTTTTTTTGTTTTAAGTGGTTACTTGATCGGATATCAAATTTTTTTGGCTTTGATCAAGCAACAAAATTTTTCATTAAACACTTTCTACTTCAGGCGGTTTCTTAGGACTTTACCAAATTATCTTTTTGTTCTAGGACTGTATTTTTTAATCCCCGCCTTTAGAGAGCAGCCATTATCAACACCGCTATGGAAATTTATTACATTCACGCAAAATTTTGGTTTGAGTCTTAGCGCATTTTCGCATGCTTGGTCACTTTGTCTTGAAGAACAGTTTTATTTCTTTTTACCTCTCGTAGTATTACTCGTAGCTTATAAAGGAACTATCAGAACAGGGTGGATACTAATATTAACTGTTTTATTGGGCGGAATAATTTTAAGAAGCTACTTGTGGTTAGTCTATATTCAATATGCAGGAGAAAATACGTTCCAAATATACATGACAAAAATATATTACCCACCATTTTGTAGATTAGATGGACTGGTTCTTGGCGTTGCAATTGCGATGTTGCGAAATTTTCATATGGAAGTCTGGAGTCGGTTGATTGCAAAGGGCAATTGGTTTTTTGTGATAGGCCTTATAGGTTGCTATTTTACCTTTCATCCGCTTGGTAATCTTTTTGGATTTATTCCAACAGCTTTCGGATTTTTGGTACGTTCCGCCAGTTTTGCGGCTTTAGTACTAGCTGCGTTAAGTCCTAATACTTTGTTACACAGAATTAAAATTCCAGGGGCAATGATGCTCGCTACTTGGTCATATGCTATTTATCTAACGCATAAACAGCTTATTCATATTACTCATTCAGTATTGGCTTACTGGTCTATCGGTGAGTTTAGTATTATAACGATAATAATCGAAGTTTTGATTAGTCTGACCGCTGGTTGGTTATTATATACTTGTATTGAGACTCCATTTTTAAAACTACGTGATAAAATTACAAAGGTTAGGAATATCGATGAGATGACATTATTGAGTCAAGCTAACAATGGTAATTTAAAGATAGAAACAGCAATTAAAATTATGAATGGATGAAAAATATGATTAACCAAACGAGAATTCGTTATCGTTTTTATCGTGAACATAAATATTTAAGTTTTATGTTATCAGAATTTGAAAGATTAGTTGCAAAAACAGATTTTAAAGATCAATCACAAGTTGATACATTGCTAAATAAACTTGACGGTATTGAAGATTTAATGAAAGGTCATGCGGAATGGGAAGAGAGTGCCGTACATGAATTACTGAAGAAAAAAAACTTAACAATACATCTCGACATAGAGTCTGATCATAAAGATCATAACATTAAATTCGAGAAAATGCGTGAAATATTGAACTTGGTTGTAACCAGTTCGTGTGAGCAAGAGAAGCTTGAACTTGGTTATAAATTTTATCTGCTTTATAGAAAATTTGTAGGTGATAATTTGGTTCATCTTCATCATGAAGAAACTATTATCATGCCAGAGCTCCAAAAGCTATATTCAGATGAAGAACTAAGAGCAGTTGAATCTGCTACTTATCATGAAATGATGACAGAAGATATGATTGGCATGATGGAAACTTTATTCCCGCATATGAATACAAATGATAGAGAATTCTTTTTAAATGAAATTAAGAGTGCTGAACCAGAAAAATTTTTAGATGCATGGTCTAGTGTTTCGCATCAGATTGAATCTGATGAAAGAGAATTATTAGCAGAAAAGTTAAGTATTGGATAATTTTATTATGTCATATATTACTTTATCGCAAAATGGTTCTACACCATTTGAAAAATTAATGGGACATGTACCTGACATTCTAGAAAAATGGGATCAGCTTGAAATGGCTTTTTTTCAAAGCAAGAAATTTACGGCTGAATTTCTTGAACAAGTTAGACGTGCATTAGCATTTAATAATGTATGTCAATATTGCATGTCAAAATCAGGTCCACCCGATGAAAATCCGGAATCAGCTCGTCTAATTGAAGCTTTGCGATTTACAAACAAATTTTCAATTGATCACACGTCAATTAATGATAGTGAAATTAACCGAATGAAAAAGTATTTCACAGATGAAGAATTGGTTGAACTCGTTGCATTTTGTAGTTTCATATCAGCTTCACAGCGGTTTGGCGCAAGTCTAGGATTGCAAACAGCAAGCAATTATAAGTAATAAGGAATATAATTATGCAAAAAAGAAAATTAGGTGGCCAAGGATTGGAAGTCTCTGCGTTAGGATTGGGTTGTATGGGAATGTCGTATGCCTATGGTCCAGCTAATGAATCGGAGTCATTGCGTGTATTGGATCACGCACTGGAGTTAGGGGTTAATTTTTTTGATACAGCAGAGGTATACGGCCCATACAAAAATGAAGAATTGCTCGGACGTTGGTTGCGTGGCAAATCGCGAGATCAAATTATTATTGCCACGAAATTTGGGTTTACTTGGGGAGATGATGGTAGACCTAATGGTTTGAATAGCAAGCCAGAGCATATTAAAGCATCTGTGGATGCTTCATTAAAACGTTTAGGAACCGATTATATTGATCTTTATTATCAACATCGATTAGATCCAGAAGTTCCTATTGAAGACACTGTTGCTGCGATGGCAGAGCTTGTGAATGCGGGTAAGGTGCGGTATCTGGGTCTTTCAGAAGTAGGAACGGGTACCATTCGTCGCGCGCATGCCATACATCCAATTACTGCATTACAATCAGAATATTCATTATGGGATAGAAATGTAGAAGAAAAAATCTTACCAATGCTTCGTCAATGCAATATTGGTTTTGTGCCATTTAGTCCCATTGGGAGAGGATTTTTGACCGGAAAAATTGAAAACACCAATGCCTTGAGTCAAACAGACTTTCGACAAATTTTACCGCGTTTTCAAGATGAAAATATCAAACATAATTTAAAATTAGTAGAAGTGCTGAAAGAAATTGCCACAGCTAATCGCATCACACCTGTGCAAGTGGCATTAGCATGGCTGTTAAAGCAAGGTAATGATATTGTTCCAATTCCAGGAACAAAGCATAGACATTACTTAGAAGAAAATATTCAATCAGTTAATGTGACCTTACCAACATCTGCTTGGGATATGCTAGAAAAGTTTTTGGCAACATTTGAATTCCAAGGAGTTCGTTATCCTGAGTCTGTCTTGAAAATGGTTGATCGTTCTGAATAATTTTTTGTTACGATGACTTTCTGGATTTAGGGTAGAAAAAGTCAATCCAATACTGATTCATGCAAATTTTGCTCTATTGAAACGTAAGTATTCCGTTAAAGACCCGATTTAAGGTGGGCTTCTTAAAACCCCCTAAAGTGGTATAATTTATACTATTCACTTCATTCTGCGTCTAACTAATAAGTTATTAGCGAAACGAAAAAGGAAAAATGCAATGTCCATCCAGGTTCGTAAGTTAACAGAACATGATGCTGAAATATTTTTTAAACTGCGCCTTGAATCATTGCAGGATTCACCAAGCAGTTATTTATCTTCATATAGTGAAGAAGTAGAAATGGGGAAGGAATTTTATATTAAAAATATTTTCAAAAACCCTAGTGATTTAAATGTCATTTTAGGCGCTTTTTCTGGTGATGCTCTAATTGGAATAATTGGAATTTATCAGGGTACAAGAGCCAAAGTAAGCCATCAGTCCGTAATATGGGGCATGTATATAAATCCGGGACTGCGTCAAAAAGGCATTGGAAAATCATTGATGGCCGAAGTCATCTTGCATGCCAAAAGCAAAATGTCATGTCAATTAATCAAAATTTCTGTTGAGGAAAATAATTTTCCAGCAATTAATTTATATAAATCATTTGATTTTGAAACATGGGGAATTGAGCCAATGGCTTTAAAATTAGGTGAAAAATTACATAATGAAATACATATGATGCTTCGTATTTAAATTTAATGGAAAAGAAAATCACCATGAATAAAAAACTGATTATTATTACCGGTGCTAGTTCCGGCATCGGTGCTGCTTTAGCAAAGACATTTTCTATCGCGGGATACTCTCTTGGGCTGATATCACGAAATTTAAAAGCAATGGAAGATTTAAACTTACCAGAAACTATTTGTCAGTCTGTTGATGTGACAGACCACGCTAGTTTTAAAGAAGCAATTAAAAATGCAGAAAATAAACTTGGTCAGGTGGATTGTTTGATAAACAATGCTGGTTTTTTAAAATACGGCTCATTTAATGAAATCCAGCCAGAAGATCATGCTAATATGGTTAATGTAAATCTATTAGGCGTTATTAATGGTATTGAATCTGTAATATCCGGCATGCAGGATAGAAAATCCGGAACAATTATAAATATTAGTTCTCTAGCTGACAGAAATTCAAGACCAAAATTTGAAACTTATGCGGCAACAAAGGCAGCAGTAAAGAGCTTATCAGAATCATTGCGTATGGCTAATGCAAAAAACGGTATTCGAATTTGTAATATAGCACCTGCTAATATTTTAACGGAGATGTCAGTATCAGCAAAATTAGATCCTAAGTTAGCGGTGAGTGCTGATGATTTTGCAAAAACAGTTTTATGGATATATCAACAACCGCAAAATATTTGCATAAGAGATTTAGTTTTTTCATCGACTTATTATGAACCATAGATCAGATTAGTGAGAAGAAAAATGAAGCCTATACTATTGGATTTTCCAGTCCCAATTATATCGCCGAGATTAATCTTAAGGCCACCGCAAGTTGGAGATGGAGTAATAGTAAATGAAGCGGTTATTGAATCTTTTGATGTTTTAAATAAATCTATGCCGTGGGCCAAAGAAAAACCTTCTTTAGAAGATTCAGAAGAATTTGTACGGCAATCAGCTGCAAATTGGATTTTAAAGAAGAATGATGAACCTTATTTGCCATTATTTATTTTTGATAAAAATACAAATAAGTTTATAGGAGGAACTGGATTTCATCATTATGATTGGGATGTGCCTTCTATTGAAATTGGATATTGGCTAAGAGCATCGTGCAGCGGACAGGGTTTTATGACTGAAGCCGTTAATGCACAAACACAATTTGCTTTTAAAGAATTAAAAATGAAACGCGTTACCATTACATGTGATGTTAATAATATTAAAAGTAAAAAAATTCCTGAACGATTGGGATATCAATTAGAAGCTACGATTAAATCGAATAGATTGGATAGTCAGGGAAAAATTTCAGACACGTTGGTTTTTACTAAATTTGATTTAGATGGATTGCTTAATTTACCAGTTACGTGGAAGTAATAGATCATAAAATTGTTATAAACAGGATTAATACTCACAATGAGTCAAGAAAAATATAGAACGAGAATAAATGTATTTATATTTGCCCATGGTGGGGTCTTATAAATTAATCTTTAATAGTCTTTGGATATCTCATGCCATATTTTCCCAGCACTTTAATAGCATTTATTAAATTTTTTTTTAAACCATTTCGATTTTATTTTTATTTAATGATTCTAGCCAATATGGTTATTGCTGCTTTTACTGCTTTTCAACCCTATCTCTTAAAAACATTTCTTGATTCTGTAACTTTAAATCTTGGAAAACATAATCTATGGCATGGTTCTTTGTTACCAGCTATTTTATTGCTTTTTTTAACTATATTGAACGTTTTGTTTTGGCGTCTAAATAATTATTTGGTTTTAAAAACATTACCTAATCTTAAAGCAGATATTATTGCTGAAGCGTCCGATTATACACATGGACAGTCCTATCGATTTTTTCAAGATAATCTCAGTGGTGCAATGAGTAATAAAATTTTAGATTTAGCGAGTAATACAGATAACTTAATATTTAATTCGCGCAGTTTATTTATAAGCTCATTTGCATTTTTCAGTTCAATTTTAGTAGCAATGATGGTCAATGGCTATTTTGCTGTTTTGTATGTGGTGTGGACTTGTGTTTTTATAGGTACTGCATTTATTTTTAGTAATCGAATGAATAAGTATTCTAATGTTTTTGCTGAATTTCGAAGTTTTACATTTGGCAAAGTGGTAGATAGCTTTGCAAACGCCTTTAATGTTATGTTATTTGCCCGCAAAAATTATGAAAGAAAATATTTAAAAACCTCATTAGATGCGATGGTTGATAAAGACAAAGAGCTACAAGTTAAATTCATAAAATATGGATTTGTGCTAAGTGGGTTAACAGTCATTATTCAAGCTGTAACAATTGCATTGTTATTATATTTTGGCGGGGCAGGGTTATTAACAGTAGGTGATTTTGTGCTGATATTCCTGCTCACAGTGAATATAATTGATCACGTCTGGAATTTTGCTGAAGTGTTACTGAAGGTTTCTGAACAATATGGAGTCTTCAAACAGGGTTTAGAATTTATTTCAAAGCCATATACCGTTATGAATGATCATACCAATCCAAGGATTGTTATTACAGAAGGGTCAATAAAATTTACGGATGTAAAGTTTACTTTTCAAGAGAAAAATATCTTATTTGAAGATAAATCTATATTAATTCACGGTAAAGAAAAAGTAGGTTTGGTAGGTTATTCAGGTGCTGGTAAAAGTACTTTTGTTAATTTAATTATGCGCATTTTTGACGTTGAAAAAGGTGATATTTCAATTGATGATCAATCCATTTATTCGGTAGATTTGGACAGTTTGCGAGAAAATATTTCTTATATCCCACAAGATCCAACATTATTTCATCGAACGATTTTTGAAAATATCCAATATGGAAAATTAGACGCAACTTTTGATGAGGTTGTGGTGGCGGCTAAGAAAGCCCATGTGCATGAGTTTGTAAACGAGTTGCCGGCAGCTTATGATAGTTTAGTTGGTGAGAGAGGGCTCAAACTATCAGGCGGTCAGCGTCAGAGAATTGCTATTGCACGTGCAATCTTGAAAGATGCTCCCATTTTAATTTTAGATGAAGCTACAAGTTCGCTCGATTCCAGCACGGAAGCATTAATTCAAGATTCTTTGAAAGTGGCAATGCAAAAGAAAACTGTTCTAACAATAGCGCATAGATTATCGACAGTAAAAGCCATGGATAGAATTTTGGTTTTTGATAAAGGAAAAATCGTTGAAAGCGGTTCGCATGATGAATTATTAGAAAAAGGTGCTGTTTATCAAAATTTATGGGCTAAACAACAAGGGTTTATATAGGTAATGAATGATATTTATATTAAAAAGTGTGATCCTGATTTGGCAATGAAAATTTGTCGACAAGTCACAGCAACGTTGCCTGAATGGTTTGGTATTCCAGAGGCGAATGAACGATATGTTCAAGGTATGATGGATCGCGTATCGTTTTTTGCATGTGTTGCAAGTGACTATATTGGGATGATAACGATGGATAAATATAGACATCATGAAATGCAAAATCTCAAGTTAAATATAATTGAAGCTTAATGTAATTGAATATGGATGTAATGATAAAAGGATATTTAAATGTATCAACCTACAGCTGGTTCAACTATTACGCAATTCATTACCTATGCTGAGTTTAAAAAATATATTTCATCTTTTGACCTGATTTCAATATTATTTCAATTACAAAAACATTCGGCATTGATGAAAAATCAAATTCATGTAAATGTAAAAATGGAAATTGATTATCGAGTGTCACCGAAAATTGAACATGAGTTTTTGCTATCAAAACATTGCTTGTCATTCTTATCAAAGGAAGCTGCACTGAATTGTAAAAACACTTCAAGAAATTTTAATGATTTGGATTTTGTAAATTGTATAAATGCATATGAGAATTTGATCTCTGATTTAAACCATGAAGCAACTAAAGATGAAAATGATAAAGACTCTTGGTTATGGGTTCTACGTGCTACTAATTTGCAGCATTTTTACACCAGAATACCAAGTCATATTATTGCTCGATACTATTATATTTTTTCAAATATTCAACTTTACTTTCCAGATTTTGAAACAAAAATAAAGGCACTATTAAATATAAATTTTATATCCATTATTAAAATCGGTTTTTTTGTGTGGGCTCTTGTAAATCAAAATACCTATTTTCAAAAAAGTAATATTCTTAATTCTCCTGTGTTTTCTAGAAATGGGTTCACAGAAGAGGATCTCGATATCTTTATGTCTTTATTTTCTTCAAATGTCTCTGATTTGAAAAGAGGCTTTAAAAACTTTCTAATAAAAGATATCTTATTAAAAAAATATGAATTTAATCCTTTAAGAGTCTCTCCAATTATCAGCACGCAATCAGATGTTGAGAGAGAAAAATTCATCATTCCGTCGTTAGGGGATTTTGCATATGCTTTTTCTGAAGGAATTTATTATCTGCTATTAGATACGTTGGAAAAATCTGACAAAAAACAGTATCTTCAATCTATAGGTAGTGTATTTGAGAGTTATGTAGGAAATTTATTAAAATATTATAATATTGATATTTTATCGAGATGTGTAATTTTTCCGGAACAAAAATATAAAATTAAAAAGCAAGAAAAGAAAAGTGCTGACTGGATACTTGTGTCTGATGAATATATTTTACAAATTGAATGCAAAAAAAGAAAATTTGACAATTATTCTAAAGCTGGAATTGACGGAGACAGTATAGGAATTAATTACATAATTACTGACGTAGCTGAGCAGCTAGATAAATTGATACAAAAAGAAGATGACATACTTAATAATCGTATTAACTCTATAAAATATAGCAAACAAAAAATAATAAATATTATCGTATACTTAGATGAAATGTTTTCTATTGATATTTATGCTAGAAATGCTATTAAATCGGTGATGAAGTCAAAATCTGATAATTTTTTAATACTAGGATGCTATGAATTTGAGGCTTTATGCCAGCTATGCAGAGAATCAAATTGTGGAATATACCAGTCACTTGATGGGGGCGGATCTAAAATATTAGCAATACAACATAACGATTTCCTTGCAGATGAAGCGAAAAAAATTCTGGTTTTTTGAATACGCCATAGTTTATTGAATCCAAAAATTTATTCGCTTGCTAACTCTTATGAGGATGATAAGGCTACCTTTTTATTTCGGAATGACTACGGCAATATTCTTGCCGATGTATTCCCAACCATTCTCGCGAATCCCCCATCATTCCACTTAAAGCTGATTTGCAAAATTGGCCAGCTCTAGTTTGAGCTCCGCAACGAGGTTTACCATCAAGCTCAATCCATTCTTTATATTCATCACGTGTCAAACCGAAATGTTTGGCTGCGTACCCGTCAGGATCATTATTATATTTTTCAAGATCTCTGAGTGAAATGGCTATGGCTTCACCACCGAAAGGGTGTGCTAGGGCAATGTGTACTACTGGATCATTAATTTGCTCGTTAATCGCGTTATTATTAAGGTTGCTCACATGTGGTCCGTTTTTTTTAAATTTAAATATATTTATAGAAAGGGGAAAATATCATAATTTGAATATTTTTTGAAAAGAAAAAATTGAGGGCAACAGAGCTAGAGGGCGACCAGCTCGGCGAGCTTGGCCGCGATGCCTGCCATTGGCTCCTCTGTAGTGCTCAGCCCGCTTCGAGAGCCGAGCAAGGGGCTGACTTCGCGGAGGTCTTCATATGTCGTGTTGTGCATGACGGGAACTAGTAGATCACGCGCCAGGAGTGCTGAAAGCTCTTTGTCGGCGATTCCCTCTCCTACGAGGCGGCGTAGCAATGCAGGAGTCACCAGCACGATCCCGACTCGCGACTTCGCCAGTCCCTTATCGATTTCGCGGAGCAACGGTGAACCAAGTAGCACATCCTTCTCGCTGAACCAAACCGTAACGCCGCGCGACTCGAGCAGATCGTGCAGCTCTTTGGCGGCCCCTGTCCGGTCATCCCACGCGTGGCAAAGAAAAACGTCCCGAAGGTCAGGCACGGACGATCTCTTCTCGACGTTTTCGCGGACCGGCGTGAGCGTGCGCACCTCGGCAGGCGTATACAGCACGGACGAACCCGCTCGCGTCCAGCGCGGCTTTGTGCTTCTGGCGGACCCACCCGTACTGCTACCCGATGATGGGTGGTGAGTGGAGTAGGGCGTGTATCGGTATGAATCATAGCTGCGAGAACGACTACTACATGCGGGGCAGGTAGCTGCCCCGCTCGCTGTGCGATGCCCATTTACTGGTGCAGTACATCTTGCCATGTCGTTTACCTTTGACTTGGGTGAGTAATTCTAATGTATTTTAACCAAGCCGTATAATACATAACTTCATTTCATTTTTAAACTGAAGTAGTGCCGATTAATTGAATTTCAGTGGAAAAACGGCGGATCACACTAATTCATGCATATTAATACTTATCGGAATAAAATATAGTAGAAATATTGTAAGCGTTCGATCATGTAGATGAGTAGACGCTTATGTTACGGCGGTATTAGAGTAGTCTATCAATCTTTTTTCTTCCTCATTTAAATTCCAGGTTTCCGTTATTTTATTCAGAGCATCCTTTGTATTTTATCCATTCTTTGGTCACTGATGCTTTTTGGGGTGTATTCAGAATGCTGAGCATTTTTTTGAGGTTGGCTGATGATAAAGATCGCTGCTGATCAATAATTTTTAATGCCCTGTGCGCTAAAGACATATCTTTATTTGTTAACAAGTTCTCGTATTATGTTGGGGTTATTTTGGATGCATTTTAGGTAGGCACGACTAATTGTGTCGGGTTCTCTTTGATGTTGCTCCCATTTGCGCAGTGTTTCGATGTTAATGTGATACATCACAGAGAATTCGCGCTGTGAAAGCTTGAGTTTTTTTCGTAGCTTACCTACATCGGGGGATGTTTGTAATGTCACAACACCTTTTTTTTTAGTCTCTTTCAATGCACTAATTAAATCTTTTCCTAGTTTGCTCATATTAATCACCGAATAGTTCTTTAATTAATTTTCGTAATTCTTCTTTTTCACTGGCCTCAATATTTTCTTGATCTGCTTTTTTAAATAAAGTGATCAATAAAACAATGTGTTCTCCATCATAATAATAAAGTATGCGAAGGCCGCCGCGTTTACCACCACCTTTTCCAGTTGCCCAGCGAAGTTTTCTAATGCCACCAGTGCCAGCAATTAATGTGCCTTTTTCTGGATCTAACGCTAATGAATCAATGAGAGATTGTATAGCTTCTTCTGTCATCGATTTTTTAGCTAGACGCATAAACTTGGGTGTGGCTGTAACTTCAATCATAAACTTCCTTTTTAGTATTATAGCACATAGTACCAGTAGTACAAGGTGCTATATTTGATTCATAAAAATTAAGATAACTTATGGCTTATATGGCTTTTTCAAGAGGGAGTACGTTAGAGTTGGCCACCAAGGTTTCAATATATTGCCCCCACTGAGTTAGAGCATTTTTCCGCTCTGGAAGCATTTCATTTTTATTGTAAGTTGCCATTATTTTAGGCATTTTGTGTCCTAAGCATTTTTCGATTACAACTGGATCAATTCGAAGTGTTTGTCCTAGCTGTGTTGCAAAGGTTCTACGTAAGTCATGTGCTGTCCATTTAGGGATGTCAACACGTCCCTGTATTCGGCTTACTGCGCGAGCTAGGGCGTTTTCAGTGAGTGGTAAGTTATTATCAGTACCATAGATTACATAACCAGAATTACAAATCTTTTTTAATTCGTTAAGCAGTTCTATTGCTTGTGTGCTGAGATGGACTTTATGAATAAGACTGGTTTTAGTGTTTTCTGCTGGAATAGTCCACAAGGATCTTTCGATGTCAAAGTCTTCCCATTTTGCTAGTCGTAATTCAGCGGTTCGAACACCGGTTAATAAGATTAGCTTAATGGCCATTTTAGTATGAAATGACATTCGACTACTGTTTTTAGTATCTAAAAATTGCCATAGAATTTTAATTTCGTTCATCGTGAGGAAGCGTTCTTTGGGTTTCTCAATGCCGCCAATGTCTCGCGCACGTATGGCGCTCGCAATGTTATATGAAAGACTCCCGCGACTGACGCCATAGTTAAATACTTGTTTGATAGTGCTTAGAATTCTATTGGCATAAATTGGAGCGCCGCCCGCAACAATAGAATCCAATGCTTTGGTGATGTCGATGGTTTGAATTTTGTCTAAAGGGTATTTCCCGAGTAGTGGGTTGATGTAAGAATCAATCTGCTTTTTAATTTGAGCGGGCTTTTTTATAAATTTTTCAGCGTAGCCGGTGTACCATGCTTGAACAAGTTTTTCGACCGTATTGTTCTCTTTTTGTTTTTCTTTTTCAACATGGCTCTTAGGGGTGGTCCCATCGCGACGTAGGCCGCGTAATTCAGTAAACTTCTTTTTTGCATTAGCAAGGCTCATAGTAGGGTAGTGGCCTAGCGTAAGCTTGGCCGTTTTACCATCTATCTTATAGCGATAAATCCAAGTCTTTATGCCGTTAGGTGTGATCCGAATTCCAAAACCTCCACCTTCGTATTCTTCATAACGCTTGACGGTGGGTTTGAGACCCTTGATATAGGTATCTGTAAAATTGCTCATGCTGACCTCAATATGCTCAAGCTATGCTATCACAAAAGTGTTTCTAAACCATAATACCTTTTGTTTCTGGGGTACACTTCGGGGTACACTTTATTCCGTGCTCAACCGAATCTAAGTGATACTGTTCGAAGGTGATAATAGTGATAAAAACACTATTTTTCAAGGGTAAA
>JABDGK010000029.1:0-2121 GCA_013286085.1 Gammaproteobacteria bacterium
CTCAGTCAAAACAACACCGGCATTATTGATTAATACATGCAAATAGGGATATTGTTTGATAACTGTATCTGCTAATCTTTTTACTTCGGATAAAGAAGATAAATCAGCAATCAACAAATCTACCGCCGTAGAATTTGCTGTTTTTTTAATTTCTGCTTGCACAGCACAGCCTTTATTTTTATCGCGACAAACAAGAATCACGTGATGACCTAATTTTGCCAGTGCTAACGATGTTTCTTTACCAATTCCAGAATTGGCACCTGTAATCAGACATGTTAATTGCATTGAATAAATTACCTACCTTTTTTATTTTTATACATTTCATTATCAGCATTAGCAATAAGGCTTACTATTTCTCTGCTCCGGCCAGACACTATTCCAAATGAAAAACCTTGGCTTGGTTCCACTGGTTTCGAGTAAACTTCCAATTGATCATGCAAATAATTGAGCCTTGCAGCTTCTGCTTCTTTATCAACATCCACAAAAACCACTAAAAATTCATCGCCGCCAGTCCTAAATGCCAAGTCTTTTTCATTGCAACAAGATTGCAGTAAGCGTGCAGTTTTAATCAGAACATCATCCCCCACACGATGACCATAATTATCATTAACATATTTCATATTATTTACATCGACGCAAGCAACGATTAAACGAGCGCCTTCACTATCTTTATTCGTTAATGACGCAGGCTTTGAAGAGGTTGCAATCAATTTATCTAAACGTGCACGATTATAAAGCCCCGTGAGTGGGTCACTGATAGCGATAGACGACATGTACTCATAGCGCATTGCATTTGTTAAAGCAATAGCGGCAAAATCAGCAATAGTCTCTAGAATTTTTAAATCCGATTCAGTGAAAGGTTGGCTCTCTAAAGTATTCACTAGCTCTATCACACCTAATACTTGTTGCTGAAACATAATAGGAACAGCAATAATAGAAAGTGTGCTGAATCCTGTTAACTTATCAACTAAAGAAGAAAAATAAGGATCCTCGTTGACATTGTCAACAATTCGCGATTTCCCAGTTTTTGCAACATAACCCGCAATTCCCTCACCAATATTAAGATGTATATGTTTGACAATCTCCTGATCTATCCCATCACAAACAACAAAAAAAAGTTTGTGTGTTGTCGAATCTAATCGTAATAGACTCCAATTTCGAGGTCTAAAGTAATTTTTCACTTCATTCATAATAGCATCAATAACTTCCGACACTTCAAGCGAGCTTGTAATTAATTTCGCAATCTCAGTATAGAGATGCTGTAAATTTCTATCGAAACCGGCCTGTTGCGGATTTTTAGATACCATATAGAAACCACCCAAAATAATAATGAATTATAAGATCACTGACTTCACATTAATATTTCCTCTTGTTGCATTGGAATAAGGACACACTTGATGCGCTTTTTCTACTAAATTCGTAGCAAGTGCTTTATCCATTCCCGGCAAAGAAATCCGCAATTCAACTTCTAAACCAAAGCCCCCTGGAATCGGCCCAATCCCAACCACGCCTGTTACTGAGACATCCGCAGGAATAATAATTTTCTCTTGAGAAGCAACAAACTTCATTGCACCAATAAAGCAAGCTGAATAGCCTGCAGCAAATAATTGCTCTGGATTCGTTGCCGCACCACCAGCCCCACCTAATTCTTTTGGTACTGCTAAATTAACATTTAATATCCCGTCACTCGATACCGCTTTACCGTCACGCCCACCGGTTGCAGTCACATTGGCATGATATAGGATTTTTTCGACTTTCATGTTTAGCTCCATATATGATTATTCTTGGAAAATATTAACTAATTATATCATGTTCGCAATAGCCGTAAAAATAAGGAAAATATCTATTATCGCGGTCAAATTGGTCATTAATAATGCACGCATGAGCAAATAAACAATACAAAATGCAACTATATCCCACGGCGAACATAGCCAGTCAATTATCATCCGTTTCAAGTATAGTTTTTAACTATCGTAATGATATAAAAATTGTATTTTATATATATCAAAAAAATAACTATAATGGCTATTTTTAATATAAAGGAAATAGCTGCATGAAGATACAATCTATTGCACTCGCATTGGCCGGAATTTTTTGCCGTAACGACATCGTATGCAACAC
>JABDGK010000029.1:2131-29721 GCA_013286085.1 Gammaproteobacteria bacterium
TAATAATACATATAAAATTCCTAAATTAATTTGGGGATTATTATCTTGGCCAAATAAAATTAGCAACATGCCAATGACACTTACTTCAGACTTACTGACCGATCAACGAGAACAAGTTGCGCAACAATATATTCAAGATTTACAAAAAGCAGATTATAAAGATATTACATCCCTATTCGAAAAAAACGGCATTGTTATTTCCACATCTCGCGGCAAGGTTAATGCAAAAGATTTTTTTTATGCCTTTCTTCCTGAGATTAATTCGGCTACCACGGAACTTCATCAAATTTTTATTAATAATATCGATAAAAATCGTCTGACTGCACGATTTCATTTTGCATTTACATTAAAAGACGGAGAAAAAGGTAATGGTGAGTATGTTGATGAATTTGTATTTAGCGAAAACTCTACGCAGCTTACGGCGGTTTATATGTTTGAAAATTTAAAATTCAGTGACTGAATCTACAGCCATCTGCAATAAATCAACAATGTTATTAGGTATAGCCACCCAGAGATGCGATGTTTTTTTGAAAAGAATTTTGGGCGATTTTACATAGCGATGTAGAATCGCCGACATCACATCTTGCGGTGCACGATCCCAATAGCCATCGTTATTAGCGGCTAAAATATAAGTTTCAACATCAAGTGGAAAATCCTGATCTCTAACAGCATGGGCAAGACAAGCATTAAAACAATCAATTGATGCATAAAACCAAAGTGAGTTTCCACAACGAAAACGTGACTCTAAATCGACTTTAAATAAAGACTTACTTCCTTGTTGTGTTTTCCACTTAAATTTCGTACTTGTTTCACTGTGAATAAAGCGCAAAAAATCCATATTAGGAAATGCTACCCAGGCATAACCTTGATGTTCAAAACCATTCACCTTATAAAAAAGTGACTGCCATCGCACAGCTTTAAATTGCGGTGGCGCACAAGCCACCCAAAACAATTTCAGACGATCTTTAAATGCATCCACACCTTTACCGTAAGCATTGGCAAAATCGTAAAAACCACTACTGGATGCAAAAATAATTACATCATCAAAATCACGTAAAATATTCGTTAAATCTGCCAAAATTGTCGCGGCTTTTTTTTCGACATTCTCTAACGAGTATTTTTCCCAGATGGGTTTCTTTGCGGAAAATTCATCAAGATAGAGGCACTTGATATACACATCTTTACCAAAAATCTTTTTAATCGCCGGCATCGCAAAACGCACTTGACCCGGCACGCCATTTAATCCTGGAATAAAATAAATCGCCTGTTTTGCCGTAGCTCGATTACCATATTCATGAAAGTCATCATAAAAGAGACTGTAATTCTCGTTGAGATTACTAAGATAACGTTTCTGGAAGAGTTCGACTAACATCCCTGCGATTCCTTCACAAAAAAAGTAATTGGTTATATTATACCTGTAATTGACCAATACTCAAAAGAGCTAACAGAGAAAAATTATGTTAGATTGATAACCACTATTCATCAAATTGTAGATAAAACTTATGACGCCATCCCCCGCTGAATTACACTATTTTCTTGAGGTTGCAAATACCTTGAATCTATCCAGAGCCTCCGAAAGACTCGGTATCAGTCAACCATCACTCAGTACTGCGATCAAGCGGCTGGAGGCAGCGCTAGGCACAGAACTTTTAATTAGGCAAAAACGCGGCGTTTTGCTGACACAAGCAGGCAAACAATTGCTAGCGCATACCAAACAATTATTACAATATTGGGATGATATCAAATCCAAAGCATTAGCTTCTCACCAAGAAGTCCAAGGTAGCTTTACGATTGGATGCCACCCCTCTGTTGGGCAATACTACGCTTCGCTTTTTTTACCGAATTTATTAACCACTTTCCCCAAACTTGAAATTCATTTATTACATGACCTTTCCCGAAAAATTGTTGAGCGAGTCATTAATCTTTCAATTGATGTTGGGATTGTCATTAACCCAATTAAGCATCCTGATTTGATCATTCGAAAACTTCGTCAAGATGAAATTACTTTATGGAATAATGGTGAAAAAAAGCAAATATCCGATCCCCGCTCAAATGAAGCTATTATGATTCATGCACCAAGTCTGGCGCAAACTCAATGGTTATTAAATCGCTGCAAAAAATTAGGCATTACTTACGATCGCACGCTGACAACAGAAAATTTAGAAGTCATCGCCGATTTAACAGCCAATGGTTGTGGCATTGGTATTTTTCCTGCAAGTATCGCCAGTAAATACCCAAACTTAAAACCCATACCAAATGCGCCTATTTTTAAAGATGAGGTTTTTGTAGTGTATCGACATGAAAATCGTGATATCAGAGCTATTCAAGCAATTATTGATGCTATCAAAAAAGCTTAACAAATGTGTTCTGTAGAATCTGTTTCGTAGGGTGAGCAAAAAAATTAAAAAAGCTCGTCTTTCCCGCGCAGGCGGGAAAGACGAGCTTGAACGCTGCGCGGAGTTTACCCCGTTGTGCTCTTAACGGGATCCACCCTACTTCTCAGTTTCAATTATGTCGTAATTGATATATCGAGGTAGTATAACAAACCTTAAAACCAAGCTTTTTGTAAATAGTAAAACCATCAACAGACGAATCTAAAAAACAATGCTGATATTGGCGCTGCTTAGCATATTGCAACAAATAAGCCGAAAATGCAGTACCAAATCCGCGCTTTAAAAAAGCAGTTTTCGTCGCTAAATTGTGTATCATCACAGCATCATCATGAAAAAATAATGTCGCTGCAGAAACCACCTCTCCTTGATAACGTGCCACAAAGTGTTTTAGTTTTTTCTCTCCTTGATTTAACAATTTAGCATTCAGTACTCGATAACCTTCGCAATTATCTTCACTAGGAAATGCTTCTTGAATTGGTTCAATCCAATTTTTCAAATTGTCATCTGGGGAAGCTTCCTCAACAATAAAATCTGCTAATTCCGGTTGAGAAATTGTATTTGTCAAACCAAGATACATGGCTGGAGATTGATCCACCAACATCAACCCATGCCTATGCAATGAATCATGAGACCCTGCTGACAGAGCAAACCAACTCCACGGAATAGAGTGAAATTGAAAATAATTACGAAAAAACTCAACCTGTGCTGCAGAAGTGTGTGGATTTTTACGTAAATCAAAAATGACATTTAAATAAGGCGATTCAATACCCGTAATAAAAGCATGCATGGCTTTTTGCTGTAATTCATCAAAAGCTAGCGTCGCATAAAAGTCCAGTGTCGCTGCCACGCCCCGCTCGATAAGCAGCGGATCGGTTATTTCGACACTGAATGCCGTCATTAGTTATACTCTCAAATTAGCGATCATAATCACTTCGTCATGTGAATATAAATCTTTTATTACTGCCTGTGGCATGGCACCCAGCGCTGACTTATACAGTTGCTGAGCATGATTATCTGTTCTGGTTGTCACGATAACACTTTTTAGTTGACTGCCTTGTGCTTGTAAATAAACATCCACCAATTGAAGAGACTCTTTAATAAGCGTTGTTCCAACATGCTGATTTCGCCAAGTAGGCGTTACCGCAATTTGCTCGAGCTCTAGTACAGCTTCTTTACGAAAGCCACTTTTTTGAATCCATTGAATATAACCAACTAAGACACCATCCATTTCTGCAGCAAATAGCATAATACGCGGATACGCATGAAAATTCGAACGCACCCATTGTCGCGATGAAAACTGTCGCGGATAAGACTCACTATGCAGTCTCGCAAGATGATCTAAATCAGCCTCCGTGGCGGCTCTAATCTTAACTTGCATTAATGTGTTACTGGGCTAATCATTTTAGCAGCAATGGAAGCTGCCGGTGTGGTTGTGGACATACCCTTCTTAACTTGTGGTAACTTGACCTCGGTACCCGTTGTAGTCTGTTGCAATTTTTGCCCTTGTTCTTCTTGTGCTGCCGTGCTCGCTGCACAACCTGACAATAACACGGCAAATAAAATCGAAACAAGGCTGAATATATTTTTTTTCATCATACTAATCTCCAACTAAATAACAAAGGGAATAATTTTATATGGCACTTGTTGGCAATAGGTTTGCCAATATTGGCCGTATTTTTTTGCGCAACGATTATCATCGCGAAAAGCTCGATCAAAAAGCAGTAATGCTAAAAAACATACATAAAAATACGGAGAAAAATTTGAAAATAACGCTGGCACTGACCAAAAAAATGCGGCGCCTAATTCTGGAATATAATGAAAATGCCTCGCGATTCCCCACCATCCTGAAGCTAAAATAATATTTTGTTTTGTTTCACCACTTTCTGTTTGATAAGTCGCAAGCGTCACGATAGGTGTTTTACCCCATACTTTACATTGACCTTCTGTTGATCTTACCCGCTGACGTTGTCGATCAGCCAAATAATTAACTATAATACTCAGCATACCTAAAACAAAAAAGAGGATAGCTAATCCTATATTTAAATCGACTGGATGCAAGACTAGATACATACTGGGGGATGTGTATACGCAAGGCACCCAAACTAAACAACCCCAACAAATATAAAAACCCGCTCTATCATGCATAATGTCAAGAGAACGCAAATAGCCTGTTTCCCACATAAAAAATTTGGTGATATACATTAACTGCAACCCAACAGAAACCAACATCGAATTACTTAATCCATACAATTCGTGTTGTTTAGCAGCATAAGATAATAAAATAACACCCCAACTCATCATACCAAAGCGACAATTAATAAACTGCTTAATATCCCAACCCAGCACAGATGGATAGAGCTCTGTTCCCCAATAATAATCAAAAATAAAATTACCCGTGATACCCGAATCAGTAGACGATGGTAAAAAACGCCCTTTTACATATAAAAATAAACAGAAAAACAGGCTAAATATATTTAACGCCCCAATAATAAAACCCAAATTATCGTAAACCAAAGCAGCTGAAAAAAGTTTAAGATAAAAACTGGTGATACAAAAAGTTATCATCGTCACCCAAAATGCAGCGACGCCATTTGCTTTGTAAATGGGAATATTACCTTTAGGCGTCACTGGACCATGAAATACTTTTCCAGGTAGCACGCGCATTAATGCTAGTTGAAAAATCGCAAATATCGCCAAAATTGACCATGCTATTGGCGAACCAAACATCACTGGATGCCAAATTTGATAAAGTGCAGACAAGAAACCCTGCTGCTGAATAAACTCAAATAAACTCGAAAAAGACCCCTGTAATGTCGTATTCGTATACCATAAAACCATGGCAAACGGTGGACAAGCTAAAATTAAAAACAATGGTCCGAGTGTATTCCTTATTTTTTGTAACATGAATATTCTCTCTCATCTTATCTAATTATTTTTGAATATCACCGACAATAAATCGATAAACAAAGTTTTTTTCTTCTTGCTCTAATTTTTTTTCTAAAAGAGGATCTCTCTTATAAATCGCCTGCCATTCGCGAGGGATTGAACGCTTGCTAATGAATTCTCGTATACAAAATCGTGCGTTTGGTTTGGCTGCGTTATGAATACCACGCAATAAAGCTTCAAAGATTGCTTGCGGCATATAGGAAGCAATATCAGACATAGAAAAACAATCAAATTGGTTGGGTTCACTTTTAGTTAAATACTCAACGATATTACCGCGAACAACATTCACTCGCCCTGTGCTGCGGCGAATCTTTGTATATCCATCTAACGTTAAATAGGGAAAATAAGCATCTGGCAATACCTTGCCAGTAAACACCAACTGAAGCAAAGCACTCTTTTTTGCTAAATGCGTATTTAAACAATTTAACATACGGTGATAAATATAAAGACCAGGCTTATTCGCAAACTCCACATACGAATTTAATCCCGGGTCTTGTAGGATATGTTTTGAAAAACTGGGGTGAATGATTAGTTCGAATGCTTTTCTTAGTGCTTTTGTATCCCATTCTGTTTTAACAAAATGGCGTTGTGCTTCGATATCATCAAATGTTAATAATTTTTTGATTTTTGCACCACGAAAAACATGTAACAATTTTGCTATGACATTCGTTAAACGTTCAACTCTACCTTGATAAACGACTCCTCGCGCAAGCATTGTTTTACGGCTTGCCCAAAATGCGGCTGCTTCAGATGAAAGCTGGGGAGCAATCGTATTTTTATAAATAGCGTATCGATGGGGTGACGGTGTACAACCCATAAATGCCAGGTATTGCTCATAATCCAGTGTGGCTATTGCTGCCATTTTCAGATCAAACAAATAATTCTGTGCATGATTCATATCGATTGATATCACTTCAGCACAGTCAGTCATTAATAAATGTAAGGGTCTGTCACCACTGGCCGTCACACAAACAGCACGATCGCCTGAATTAACTCGAAGTGCCTGCGCTTCCACGCACCAATCTTCATTTCCCAGGCTATAGTTTAAATGTTTGTAGAAATCCATTTGCATCCAATCTTTAGAAAAATCCTTCAGCATGCTAATATATTATGAGCATAATATGCAAGGATGCGATGAAAAATATGATATCTATTGAAGGATTTAAGATCGAAGGTCACTTCCCTGGTGTGATTTCGCCCGATCAGAAAATATTTGACTATAATGCGCTTATTACTACCCTAGAAGCCCACAAACAAACTCTACACAACTTACTGTTGAAATATGGCGCATTATTGTTTCGTGGCTTTCCTATCGAGCATGCTAGTCATTTTGCTACATTTATTGAGTCACTTGGATTAGGCAGTTTCGTCAACTATATTGGTGGAGATAGCCCACGCGACAAGGTAGAAGATAAAGTCTATACATCGACAGAAGCACCGCCAGCATTGCATATCCCACTACATCAAGAATTATCATTTGTAAAAAAACATCCACGCCATATTTACTTTTTTTGTGAAATCCCACCGGTTACACAAGGTGAAACAATCATTGGAGATGCACGCCAAATCTATAAGGCGCTACACCCAGAGGTAAGGCAGCGATTTGAAGCGAAGGGATTAACTTACACATCGAACTACTACTACCAAAATAAAATAATGCGTTTAATGAATAAAATCCAACGCTCACATAAGTCCTGGACCGAAGTGTTTGAAACGCATAAAAAACAAGATGTCGAAAAACAGTGTCTCAATAATGACTTTACTTGGCAATGGACTAAAAACGACTGGCTGCAAATTCAGCAGACCCGACCAGCCGTTATAAAGCATCCAGAGACCCAAGAAACAGTCTGGTTTAACCAGGCGCATTTATACGACTTTAATCCTCAATTATTGGGCTGGCCGCGCTATATTGGTGCAAAATTATTTTATTTCCGTCAATATACACGCTTACATGAGATCATGTTTGCGGATGGTGATAAAGTGTCACGCCAAGATTTATATCATATTATGGATGTTCTTAAGCAGAATACGGTTGCATTCCCCTGGCAGAAAAATGATGTCATGGTATTAGATAATGTATTAGCGATGCATGGTCGCGCACCATTTACTGGCAAGCGACGGATATTAACTGCTTTGACGTCATGACTTTTTTACCGAGCCGCGCGCATCAGCAAGCGTCACTAAACATCAGGCTTCGTGACGCTTGCTGACGCGCGCGGCTCTGATAAATTAAAACCGATATGCAAGACGCGCAAATCCAGAATATAAAAATGGAATATAATCTTGGACCGGATCTAATTCAGACTCACCATAGCCACCTGTATAGCTGACGCCAATTTCTGCCATCACATGTTCACTGATATTATAGTTGAAACCAACAGCAAACCTTGGGCTAACACGCCAGTGATTAGTCAGCATATCATTTCTATGAACGCCTGCTGCACCTACGCTTGAGAAGGCTCTCATAGCCGTTTTGGGAATCATCAACATGAACTTGCCAGATAAAGCCACTTCGTCAGTGCGTGTTGAAAAATACGTTTGATCATTATGATCAAATGCAAACATACTATTCTGTGAAAAAAATACATCGGCAATACGATAACGTGAATAGCTTCCCTCAACCGCAAACATAGGAATAATTTCATAGCCAACGAAAACACCCCAAACAGCACCGCCTTCATTAACACGAATAGGCGTAGACAAATTAATGGCGGCGTTGAGTTTGTTTTGGGAAGGAACTAACTGTCCCCACGTGGTGGAGCCATATCCACCCGTCACACCAACATAAAAAGGATGACGATAAGGATTATCTATTTGAATGGGACTTATCGATCCACTTGCTGAACAAACAGATACACATAATAATAACAATAGGATTGAAAATCGACTGGCTTGTTTTGACATAATGACTCATTAGTAGAGGCCAGTATATTAGAGACACTAGCCCTACACAGTTATTAGACACTGTTACAATGATTGAACTTTATTTTGGGCATGAACCATTGTAATAATTCCAATCGGTTATGCATGTTTGCGGATCTGTATCTTGTTGCGCGCGTCGATCACAAGCTCTGTCGATAGTGCCGTATCTTGCCATCATCGCATTATAAAGCACATCCATGCGTTGACAAAAAGAACCGCCGCCTCTTTGCTGACACTGACACGTTGCAACAGATTTGAATACTGAACAAAAACTACTATCTGACGTTGCAGGTGCTGTAGCACAGTTGCTGGGTACTACTAAAACAGTTTGAATATTTTGTACGTTTGGGGCAAATGCAAAACACGATCCACTAATACAACACATGATAAATACTAAAATCTTTTTCATCTTCCGTGATCCTTATGTAGATATAAAGTAATTCACATTCATTTCAATCATTAGAAAGTGAATAAGAACAGCAATTGTATAAGAAAAAGAAAAAAAAGGAATCGTTACTCATGGTTTTTTTATCGAAATATTATTGACGATGCGTAAAAAATTTACATGAATTTTTACGTAATAGTATTTTGTGCATCACGACTAGTCGGTTCTTCTTGTAGCAGCAAGGAGCCATTAGCGCTGTTTTGGCCACCCACAACCGGTAATATCGGCCTCTGGAAAACGCGCAGATACTAAATTTCTCTCACTAATAATTTGCATCATATCTTGTGGCAACAGTGTTTTTTTTAATTTACGCAACAACGCCAATCACTGGGTGTTGTTGCATAAATAAATTTTTCCCTTCTCCCCTTGTGGGAGAAGGTGCCCGGAGGGCGGATGAGGGGTGTTTTTGTGCTATAAAAGCACCCCTCACCCTAACCCTCTCCCACAAGGGGAGAGGGAATAAAAACAAAAAATTGATTTATGCAACAACGCCCAATCACTGCATGTTATCATAAAAACCCTTAATTTTCATCAAGATACATGAAATTCAAAAATCGCTGGATGGATCCTACGCCTCTTGTGATACCCAACTAAACTCAGTAGAATCACAACTTGCTTAATTTATAAGCTATTTGAACGCTTGCATGGGGAACTTAGGTGAGTCAAATCAACGTCATCAAAAATCAAATTATTACTGTAGCGCAAGAATTACATAAAAAAAATATGCTCGCCGCTGCAGATGGCAATATTAGCTATCGCCTCAGCGACACTGAGATACTGATTACACCGTCAGGCAAGCCCAAAGCACATATTACTTCAGATGATATTGCAACAATAACACAACAGAATGAAGTGCTAAACGGCACACCGTCCAGTGAGAGATTAATGCATCTTGCAATCTATAAAAACTGTCCGCAAGCACGCTGCGTAATTCATGCTCATCCGCCTATAGCGATTGCCTGGAGCATTGCGAGACCCGATTTAACCGAACTACCATCGGGTTGTTTGTCCGAATTAATTCTTGCTGCTGGACACGTACCTATCGCGCCCTACGCTCGTCCTGGCACACAATCCATGGGTGATGTATTAAAACCATTTTTACCGCACAGTCGTATTATTATTCTGGCACGTCATGGCGCCATGACATGGGGTGAAGATTTGCAAGAAGCCCTTAATGGTATGGAACGACTCGAACACACAGCAACTATTTTATTACACGCTACTCAACTAGGCGGAATTACCTTTTTACCCGAGGCAGAAATTACTGAGCTACATGCCATGCGCAAAAAAATCGGAGAACGCATTCTGTGAAAGAATTAAAATCGTTATCGTTATGTTACACGAACAAAACACTGTTAGTCTTAAATCAACAAAAACTACCGCTGGAATCTGAGTGGCTTATCTGCGAATCGCCATCGCATATGCGTGATATTATTTATGCGCTACAAGTGCGTGGCGCGCCTTTGATTGGTGTTGCCGCTGCTATTTGCTTAGCGCAATATGTAGAAAATGGCGCAACAATCGCAGAAATTTATGCGGCAGCTGCATTACTGAAATCCGCCAGACCCACTGCAGTCAATTTAGCACACTGTATTGATCGTCAAATCGCCGCATTTGAAGCTGCTCAAAATCCACTGGCAATTATCAAAATGGCTGAAGCGTTATTTGCAGAAGATGCGGATTTATGCGACAAAATTGCAAAGCATGGTTTTGATTTGCTGTCATCGGGTGACAACATCTTAACGCATTGTAATACAGGCGGATTAGTCACAACCGGCATAGGCACCGCCTTAGGTGTTATCTTTAATGCGCATAAACAAGGTAAAAAACTACATATTTATGTTGATGAAACTCGCCCACTGTTACAAGGCGCTCGCTTGACTACCTATGAATTACAGCAAGCACACGTTCCATATACATTGATCTGTGACAACATGGCAGCCAGTTTAATGCGTGCCGGTAAAATACAAAAAATCCTAGTTGGCGCCGATCGTATTGCGTTAAATGGTGATTTTGCCAATAAAATTGGCACATATAATCTGGCTGTATTAGCGCATTATCATAAAATTCCGTTTTATGTCGCTGCACCTTACACGACGATTGATTTTTCATGCAAAAAAGCGGATGAGATTGTTGTTGAACAACGCAACCCGGATGAAGTGCGTGGCTATGGTGAAATGAATTGGAGCACGCCAAATAGTCCTGTTTACAATCCGTCGTTCGATGTGACGCCAGGTGAATTAGTAACGGGATTTATTTTAGATTCGGGTGTTTTTACAGCACAGGAACTACGTAGCTTATGTAAAACATATTCGTCCACGATAAATTAGCGCCTCCCCCTTTAAAAAAGGGGGATCTCTGAAGTTGACGCCTACGGTGCGTGCCCGTTTTTTCAAATTTAGAAGGTAAACACACATGCAACGGATTGCACCCAATAAAAATAGTTATCGTATTTTTTTAACCTGTATTGCTTTACTTGCCTTTGTGGCAGTGGTATCACTTCCTATTGTGCAAGCCGGCTATTACAGCGATGATATTATTAATAGCTTAGTGCCAGGCACCATTAAATTTTATCACTATGGATTTTGGCATTATATCGCGGCAGACATGAAGGTTTGGCTTGGTAATGGGCGTTTTTTCCCCTTGTCTGTTATTTCTAGTATTACGGTATTTTTTTTATTTTCGAAGGTCGTTTATTATCAAATCGCTCGCTTATGCTTTATGTGGATGGGATATTTTTTATTTGCAGGTCTTATTAAAACCCTCACTAAAAACACGGCTAGCGCTTTCTTATTCTTAATCTTAATCCCCACGTGTTGGTCAATCAAAGATGTTGCTGATCCTTTAGTCAGTTTTGCGATATTTCTGCCTCTTGTCGTGATATTTACTACACTTAGCCTATTATTTCTTACTTACTTCCAAGAAAGCAAAAAATCATGTTGGTTAGCATTGTCACTCTTGATGTATTTTTTTGACTTAAACTGCTACGAAGCCAGTATTGTCGCATTTTTCATGATAGTAACGATGGTACTGAGCAGTAATGACTTCCCAAAACAACAATGGCAAACTATGAAACCTTATTTGATTATTAGTTTCGTTTTTTTTGCTACTTACTTTATTGTCCACAATACCAGTGTGTCAGCTTATGATGGCATCACCTTTCATATCAGTCTGCAATTTTTTCATGGCTTTATTATACAACTCTTAACAGCATTACCATTAAGCTATTACTTTTTGGGTGACGACAATGGGCTACATCTAACTGATGTTGTACGAAGCATGTGGCATAATAAAATTTATTTTTATTTGGCAATTTCTTTATTTGTCAGTCTCAGCGTCTCTCTTTATTCTCTTATTCCCAAAGTACATTTCAATAAAAAATCAACTTCGCTAATTTTTCGATTTGGCTTAATATTACTTTTCATACCGGCAATATTGATCGGATTAAGCCAAAAGTATCAGGTTATATTGCACAGTGGCAAAGGTTATATACCTGTTTATGTGCAATATATTGGTTGTGCTTGTCTATTATTATCACTAATACGTTCTTTAAATTTATCTATTGCTTCCCTTTTTTATAAAAAAGTGCTGGCAATGAGCACGGCTATTTTGATTAGTCTTATTTTACTATTTTCTTTATTCTGTAACTTAATAACCGTGCAAATTGACAACGATAGATATTATTATTCTCGCGCATTATTCGAATCCGCATTACAACACGGATTATTAAATAATTTACCATCCAATTCCCACATTATTGAAAATTTGTATTTTTGGAATTCACCTAGTTTTTTTGTAATGAACGCTACCAAGAGTATTGCGGGAGTAATTGATATTAACGACACAAAACAATTACCCCATGTTAACAATAAATTTTATTTAGAGATTTTTCGCATCAAAAATACTCGCAGTGGTTTTATCTCATTAAGCAGCATGCAAGCTATGGATATACAAAATATTCGTCATGTGATTAAAATTACGAGACATGTAACAGTACAAAATCCCACTTTTTTCATTTATGCCAGCAATCAAAAAGAATATATCGCCATATTGCAAACCATGCGCTTACGATTTCATCTCAGTGAGCCGCAAATACAAACTATTAATCAACTGTATTTCTCATCAAAGAATCCATGGGCCATTATCCCCTTATCGCAACCTACATTGAACTTACGTATAAATTACAATGACATAGAAAACATCATACCTGTATAGAAACAACACATCTTGTGCTATAATAAGATTTTTTTAGCCTATGTGATTACCATGCTCAGTGTAAGAAATTCCATTCAAAAAATGCTGGAACACCAATTCAGAGCAGCGGATAGACATAATCCGGATTGCTCTGCAATTACAGATTCACAGTTGCAGCAAGCCATCGCCAGTCGTTGGCCGGTTGTTGATGGTGTTGCACAAATTCCGTTTGGCTTTTCGAATAAGCCGTTATGGAGTAGTGTATTTAATCTTATGCATGCAACCTTCCTGCCCGAACAAATTCAAGCCAACCTTGCCGAAATGATGCAAACCACGCTACGCTTCGCTCTTAAAATAATCGAACAAGCTAGTCAGGGTAAAATTGAATTCATTGAAGATAAAAATACGCATATTTTTTCACGAGGGATTTTTTTCTATTTGGGTGGTGATGAAAAGAAATTTTTTGCGCAAAACATGAATGCCTATGCTCATCTCAAAATAGATAACAATGGTTATATTCAACAAGCCTATATTTTTATGCCGAGCGATGTGAAATATTGGGACCACAATGCCAATATATTATTTATGTATATTTGGATACATGAAATTATGCATGCCCTGGGTTTCGATCATTTACATGAATTTCCTGATATGCGCAGCATCTTACAAAATACGCAGGATGGTTTATATTGCTCCGTATTACCTTACGCAAACAAAATAAGTACCGCAATAAGTCAATGCACCACCCATTGCAATCCACCTTATACAGTTTATCCGGGATCGCTCGACAAAAGACTCCTACAGTTAGCCTATACGCATGGTGTTCTTGCAACTGATGATTTCGAAATTAACCTAAATTACTTTCAGAACTGCGTTGATATAGCTATTTTTTCAATTTTTTCTGCTGCACTATATAAAAATATTTTTATGTTTTTTACCCATCTTACTGATGCAGATAACCAGCCCATTTTAACCAGTAAAATGGCTGCATTACTAGCAGATCTTACCTTTGCAACAGCAATTTATTTCCTTGAAACACCGTTATGGCTTATGCAATTATTCGCCATTACTGCAGCAATAAAATATTTACCTGGATTGGATAGGTTACCTAAACATGCAAAAACGGCTTTAGAAAATCTTAGCCTGCCAGCATTGAATCTAGGTGTTGCTTTTACACAAGGACAACAACCTATTCCATTAGCATTATCATCATTAGGAAGCCTAGACAGCACATGGCTTGGCGGAAAGCTCCATTGCAGAGCAACTCTCTTTGCAACACTCGCACAAGTGCCTCGATTTATTAGACCGCCGACAATAATGACTGACATAGCGGAAGAAGTTGCCGCAGATATTGAATCACAAAATATACCTGCAGTCCAAGCTAGCGTAGCGAGCACCCATACACATGCTTTTTTTAATGCGAAAAGAAGAGTATCGCGTTGTATGCGCTTTACGAATTGGATTCGAGGTAATAAAACAATAGATGAAAACGAAAATCAAGATTTGTTAACTACAATTAAAAAAAATTATTTTTGATGCCGCAAATATTTTTCTAATTTCTTACGGGCCATTTGGCGTTTCAAAGGAGACAAGTAATCAACAAATAACTTACCATTCAAATGATCGATTTCATGTTGAAAACAATGCGCTAACAGTCCATCCGCTTCTCTTTCAAAAAAATTACCATTTTCATCTTGCGCTCGAACTTTTACTTTCAATGCTCGCGGTGCTTTATCATAAACGCCAGGAACAGACAAACAGCCCTCACCCGGCATGGCTTCACCTTCGGCATAAAGAATCTCAGGATTAATAATGCAGAATTTTTCATTCCGTTTTTCAGAGACATCTATCACTGCCAGCTTCAATGACAAACCAATTTGTGGCGCAGCCAACCCAATACCATTTTCGTGATACATCGTTTCATACATATCGTTGATTAATGTTTTTAATTCTGCATCAAATTGAGTAATCGCTTGTGTTGGTGCACGTAACCGAGAATCGGGTAAATACACTACGGGATGCAATGCCATCACTTACTCCTCGTCTTTTCGTAAAGAAAACAATCCGCAGTATGATCATCCACCATGCCTACAGCTTGCATCAATGCATAACAAATCGTACTACCAACAAACTTAAATCCTCTTTTCTTTAAATCTTTAGACATTTTATCAGAAATGTCGGTTTTAGCGGGTATTTGTTTATGCGTTTTAAATTTACTTTTAACCGGCTTGCCGTCCAAAAAATGCCATAGATAGTTTGCAAAACTCCCCCACTCTTTTTTGACTTCAAGATACGCTTTGGCATTCACTATCGCCGCATGAATTTTTAAACGATTACGAATGATGCCGGAGTTTAATAATAACTTATCAACTTTCGCTTGTGTGTAACGTGAAATTTTTTTTGCATCAAAATTATCAAAAGCAACACGATAATTGTCACGTTTTTTTAAAACGGTAATCCAACTCAATCCCGCTTGCGCGCCCTCTAAAATTAAAAACTCGAATAGCTTTTGATCATCATAGACGGGGACACCCCATTCTGTGTCGTGATATTTAATGTATAAAGGATCTTCCGTGACCCATTTGCAACGTGTAGTTGGTTTCATATGTGCGGCTTCATTGTTGTTAATATAACGTTTGTAGCATACTCACATCATATAGCTTAATTTCCGCTTTCGTTAATAATAACGATATTAAATCAGGATTAGCAATAAATGGCCGGCCCATTGCCACTAGATCAACTTGATTATTTTCAACCGCCATCTCTGCTGTGTCTAGCGTATAACTACCACAGCCAATCACAATACCCTGATAATGTTTACGTACAAATTCAGACATCGTCAAATCATGCAACTCTGAATAGTGCGTCGCATCATTAAAATTACCTGTGTGCACATAAGCAATCGGCAATTGCTCTAATTGAGAAAGCAAGGTAATAAAAACATCGGCATCTTTGACATCACCGACAATTTCATTCACATAGGCGGCGGGCGATAAACGAATACCCACACGCTCATAACCAATAGCTTCGCCACACGCTTTAACAACTTCATAAGCAAAGCGTGCCATATTTTCGGGCGTACCGCCATACTCATCTGTCCGCTTATTTGTATCATAATGTAAAAACTGATCGATCAAATACCCATTAGCACCGTGAATTTCTATCCCATCAAAACCCGCTTTTCTGGCATTCACTGCCGCTTTTGCAAAACCGGCAATTAAATCGGCAATTTCTTCGCGTGTGACTGCGCGTGCTGCCCCATACGTCAATCCTTCCATACGCGGAATTCGTCCAGTCATGACTGTTGCAGAGGCTGAAATGGGTAAATTACCATTAGATAAAGATGGATGCGACACTCGGCCAACATGCCAAATTTGATTGAAAATAAGACCACCTTTGTTATGCACAGCATCTGTTACTTTTTTCCAACCGGCAATTTGCACTTGCTCAAATTGACCAGGCACATTGTTATGACCGCGCCCCATTGGTGTAATCACGGTGCCTTCCGTAATTATTAATCCCGTATCAGCACGACGTGCATAGTAATCCACCATGAGTTGTGTGGGTACATAATTATCGTCAGCTTTTAGACGTGTCATCGGCGCCATCACAATGCGATTTTGCAAGGTAAATAGCGTATTTAATTTAAAATTCTCAAACAACCTACTTTCTGCTTTCATGCAAACTCCTCTAATTTATATATTGCAAAATTTCGATATATTCAATTGAAAAAAAAGAATTTATAATTCGCCTAACTGCTTTAACAACTCTCGAATGCCTTTCTCATTACGCTTACAAAAAGTCCATTGCCCACGTCGCTCAGTGATGATTAAACCTGCTTGTTGTAATAACATGAGATACTGCGATACAGTTGATTGCGAAAGCCCAGATTTTTCCTCGATAAGCCCTACACATACCCCATCTTTAGCAACATCGCAATGAGCCGATTTAAAATGCTTAGCAGGTTCTTTTAACCAACCAAGAATTTGCAGCCTCTTCTCATTTGATAATGCTTTTAATACGGTAATCATATTCATGATATTCATTATATCGATATTTCCCGATATGTCAATTAAATAATTGGGTCATTGCTAATTTATTGAAATCAAATAGTTAATTCGTTATATTACAACAACTTTTGTAGCCCGACTAAGGATGGTTATATGTTAACAAAACGACAAACCCAAACTGACCCATCAAATGAAGCCGGCAACAATGCATCCTCTACCTCCAATACACCGCTACAACAAACAACAGGGACAAACTCTTACAATACCATCTATACATATTTAGATTTAGGCAACAGGTTACCGCAATTTCTTACCAATCATACTGCACATGTGCCCGGCATTCCGACGTGGGATTTATTACAAGTGGGCGGTGTTGGCACGCTCATGGAAAAAGCGGAAGCCGCTGCTAGCCAACATAAAAGTCAGATTGCGCGTTTTTATGTTGGGCATTTAACTGTTGCTTATCTCCGAAATCCTGAACATATCGCCAAAGTATATCGTGACAAAAATCCTGCTAATCCACATGAAAAACCAGCAAACGGTGATAGTTTTGGCATTTATCCTTATCTATTTGGTCCTTCCATCTTATCCTACCTAGAAACAGATCCACGCTATAAAGAAGAGAGAAAATTTTATACCACAAACTTAACGAACGCACTTCGATTAGATGATGCTTGTAATGTAATGTCGATAATCATGGAAGCACAACTACAAAAACAATCTCCTACCTCCATTACCACCATTACGGAACTACGTCGGTATGTGAATCGCACGATTATAACCATGGTAGCACAAACACAATTAGGCTTGATTGATTTAACAGATGATGAGAAGGATCAACTTGCCGAGCTGGTTGAAACTATGTTACCGCAAATCATTAATTTAAAAAATATCGCTTATTTTAAGATGGAAGAAAAATTTGGCTATCGCCCGCACCTTGCCCTCGATAAAATTCGAGAAGAAGGCTATCAATTTTTACAAAGCCTCTTAAACCGAAATCAAGATCATATCCTCAAAGAACCAGCCAACTCGGATAACGAATTATTTCTACGCAAATTTTTACGGAAAATCGCCGCAGAAAAAAATATTACCCTTGAGCAAGCACTCAAAGAACAGAGCCAGAATTTTTCGGCTATCGTTTTGTTTGCCGGCTATGAATCAACCTCTACCAGTACTTTCTTTAATTTAATGCTATTAGCAGACCCCAATCACCAAGAATACTGCGAGCAAGTACGACAAGATATTTTACAGCACTGGGATGGCAGCAAACCATTAACCCGTGAAGATATAAAAAAAATGCCTGTACTTGACAGCGCTGTTCGGGAAGGATTACGACTCTATCCACCCTTTCCTACTTTTAAAGATATATTACCGACTGATGTCACACTGGATGGCGTGCTTTTAAAGCAAGGCACTGTTATTTTTATCTCTCCTTTGCGCGTGCATCGTACTGACAGACAGAATAATGTCGTCAACGCCAGTAATTACGAACTTAACCGAAAACTTTCCGAAACCGATCCTACTTATAAATTAATGACATTTGGTTATGAGCCACGCATCTGCCCTGGACGCAATCTGTCAATGCTAGATAGTAGAATTGTTCTTGCTTACTTGCTCTTACATTTTGATTTTAACTTACTGAATCTACATCATCCTTTTGATGTGAAAGAAGTGTATAGCCTGCATTTGGCTGATAGCGTCAATCCGAATGAGAAAGTTTCTTTTACGCCGCGAAATGAACAAGTAGCAATAAACATTAACGCTTGTGAAGAAGCTGATGCCAAACCACCTACCTCACCATCTTATCAGCGATAAAACACATCTACTCGCATTGAAAGGAGTATACAATAAGCTTCAGCTATCAGCTTCTAGAGCTGTCGGAGCCTTGAGAAGAATTGGGAGTAGGGGTTCGAAATAGCATGGCGGGCGGTGAAAGCAGATTATCTTTATTCAAAATCTCGTCTAGCAAGCCAGTGTCTAACTGTTTGGCAAAAGCGGCCAGTGTAGGATTATCTCTTTCAAGATCGGTGCCTCCTTTAGAAAGTTGGTGAGCTAAGATATTGCCTAAACCTCGTGAATAACGGTGATCATTAGGCTCATGACGCATAATCCCGATGAACTTCTGAATAGCATCTTTATATAAAATTTTATTATTTTCGTTGCTGTCATGCAGTTCTTTTTTGAATTTAGACTCAACAGCATGCATAAACTCATCTGCACAATTTTGATAAAACTTAAAGAGTAAGCTGTTCATGTTAGCCAAGGTGTGAAGATCAGGTGTTGTATTCATTTTTTTCGTTAACTGGCTATCTAATTTTTCAAACTCAACCTGAAATTCATGTAACTTTGCCTTTCTCGCTTTCTTTGTGCCAAATAGTGTGCCTAGGCTACTCATAGCACCACGTTGTTCATAATGGGAAGATAGGAACTGCAAAGTCATTGTCAGGAAATGAATATCACGTTTCGCATTATCAAAATCTTTATTGATATCTTCTTGAGATACGCGCTTTCTATTTTGCATGGTGAATTGACTAAAAATTTTATGCGACAGTGTTTCACCTATTTTTTTAATATCATCTTTCAATTTCAGCTTATCATATTCATTCAGATATGCAAAATTTATAGGATTTTGTAAGTCTAGGCTATTAACCATTACAAAAGTTTCAAAAAACTTTTTTGCTGTGACAACGCATGCAGATATGACTCTAGCATCAAAATCGTTTTGCGCATGAAGAGAAGCTTCATCTAATTGAACCAGAAAAAATTGCCAAGCATTATTTTTATCATCAGATAAAAGCAGGCTCAGATTAAATTTTTCACGAATAGCTTCACAGATAGTGATCCAGTCATCCGAAGAAATATCAACTTGCTCTGCTTTCTGCCCTAAGTTAGCAAAAAGCGAAATAATAAATTTTTGAAAGTCGATCTGTTGCACACAAAACATTAAAACAGGCACTTCCTCAATAGGCCGCTCCAAGAATCCAAATAATTTCTTAACTTCATACTGAATGCTTTCTGTATGAGCTGCTAAGACATCATTAATCATATGTAAACTTAAAGGCATAAAATACCCCCTAGATAATAATTATAGCAAACCGAGAAGCGCCTCAGAGACAAGTGGCAATACCGATAGGATGTCAAGGATGTGCGCCTTACCAATAATCAATAAGTTGCGGCACTTATAGCAAAGAGATTTTTAATGATTATCCTCATTTTTCCGTAGGATACGCTATACTTTTGATAGGTTCCTATCTGCTAACATAAAGGGGGTGTATATGGACACTAATAGCTGTTATGCAAAACTCAAACCTTGTTCCTTAGGATTTGCGTTAGGCGTAGTGAAGGGTTTTTACTTGATGTTGTTAGCATTAGTTGCCATGCATTGCAGCGCTTGTCTTGTGATGGTCAATCACATCGCCGGCTTTTATCATGGCTATGCAGCAACATACGTAGGCAGCTTATATGGCTTAGGCTTGGGATTCCTGTGTGGCTTTGTGTTTGGCATGCTCATTGGTTATCTCTATAACTTTTGCCTCTGCTGCAGTGCTTGCAAGACGAGTTGCAAAAAGTAAACCTTAACTATTTTAAACATTAATAATGCAGGGTGGACCCCGTTTGAAAACACAACGGGGTAAACTCCGCGTAGCGCTGGGTGTCCCGACGAGTTTTTTTGGCGCTATTTATCGAAAAAAAATTAAAAAATCCCAACATCATACTAATCGCTTCGTTTCTCTTATAACCTCTACTCGCTCATCTTCTGTATCATATAAATATTTTTTCAAGTCTAATTGCCGCGGTGGAGTCGGTTGAGTTTTAGATGGATAGGTATTCCCTATAGCAACATGATTATCTTGCGTGCTATTGTTATTGGAATAGGGAAATCTATAACGATGTAATAAAGTATTTCTATCTGCGTCAGCCAATTCATGCGTATGTTGAAGTCTATTTTGCTTAATAGTATCTTCAGACAAATAGAGACGCGACTTAAGCCAGAGTGTCATTTTTTCTTCACAAAGTGAAGATAAGATGCGATTGCGACGACAAAAGAACAAATAATCCCGAGTTTTGGGAAGTTTTTGAATTAATACCTCCAATCTGAAAGCGAGTTCTTCTAAAAATAATTTGCCATTGTGATTTTCGAACATTCCGCCAAAATTGAAGTTCAAAAAAGCGGGTAACATCGTTAAGGCGCCCCACAGCTTTTCTTTTGGTAACTCACCACTCCAGGGATCCATGCGAAAAACGCATTGCTCTTCTGCTAAATCGGATAAAATAGCTTTAAATAAAATAGCGTGTGGTTCTTCAGAATTTAAAATAGCCTCTTTCGTCAAAAGAGCATGGTTCGGTAATACAAGAGAAACTTGTTCTAATTTTTTTTCAAATGGCAGTAATTTAAAAATATTGTATAGGTTCATGTTATTTGCTGTGAAATCATCTGCACTTCTTTGAATAATAGAAGCATGATCTCTATCCAGCCCACGTTGAATTTCAATAGTGCCTCTCTCCCATGTGCTTCTGAATAAGCCTTTCTGTAATAGCCTGGGAGTATATAAAGAGGAGACGAAATAACGTCGCTCTGGAAAACATTGTTGTAATTCTGTATTGACTTTGGTTTGTTTTTTAATGAGCCCTTCAGAAGTCGGCACACGAGTAAATAATTTATGCGTCTGAGGCCTAACAACTGACGATATATCTGTAACCGGCAAGGATGGTTTATTTTTTTCAGCGTCAAGCATCATTTTAATGGAGGGATAGGAAGCCCTATCGCGAGAGACAAAAGGTATGAGCGCAGCAGATAAATTAATGGGTTTCCCCATAATATAAGTTTTAATTGCTCCGAAACGAGCTGCTGCAAAAATATCACTTGCAGTAAAATAATCGGTTGCTGTTTGTGGATGCCCTTGTTTATCCGTAAATGAATTATTAAAGATAACAATTGTTTTATGTTTCACTCTATCTAAAAAACCGCTTTCTATATCGCTAGAATAATTCAAGCCATACAATGAAACATTCCAGATATCTACCGGCAATCCAAACGTGTGCGATAAATTTTCCCAAGCCACTAATACATCCTGCTTAACTTCACTATTAACAACAAGAGTAAGCATTGCTTCTGGATTGTATTGATATCCTTCGGCAAACTGGACATTGACCGTATTTTTCTGAACAACCAGCGTCTCACCTGGTTTGGTAATACTTCCCAGTGTTAACGTTGCCGTAAATGTCACAACGGTATAAGCTGACAAATCCAATTCAGAAAAATTAAACGTGCCTGATATATATTTTTTTTCATCCTTATTTAACGAGAGCTCTTCTTGATAGCCTGTGTTTTCAACTAACTTTTTTTCTTCTCCTGTCTCATCCTTAAATGTGATTGGATGATGGCTAGCACTGAAAGTAACTTGCAGGAAACGTTGATCGTCTCCCTCAGATCTTATGGATTTTGATGAAATATTTTTTGCTGAAAATGCAAATGGAGGCTCTTCTTGCGGTATCACTGCATGATTCATCGCTATTATGGATAATTCCACTGGATAACGAATATCAATGTTAATGACGGGATTGGTGTTTGCAAGAAACGTTTTTTGAATGCGAGGTAAGTACGGTATAACAGTAAGTTGTGAATGAGCCTGAAAAAGCGTATTGACTGCGGGTTGCGCAGTGGAACTTATCTGACATTTTAATGTTTGATTTGTAAAATCATGGCTTTTTTGTGAAAAAACCTGTACCGATAATGCAAGTTGGTTTAATGAAGTCACCCAATCATTATTGTTAATATAAAATTGGAAAGAAGAAAACTTGGGCGTCGGCATCGATCCTGTGTTTTCTACTACTAAATCTTTCACTTCTACTGTTTCTTCCGGTTCAATAATATTATCATCGGAAGGAATCAGTGAGAATTTTTTAATTTTTAATTGGTATAGGCTGTTAAAGTAATGCGGCTTCCCGCCGATCTTGACGATAAATTGGTAACTGCCGTCTGTGCCATTGGGGCCCGATAAGCCATGATTGCCACTATAGCCGGAACGGCCCTGACTACCATCGCTACCACCGGGCATAAAATGCGATTCTTCTGTGTGATGATGATGACCTTCGCTATCACAATGTGTCGTTGTTGTTGTCCATACATAACTACTTCCACCGCTACCGCCACGGCCACCTGGTCCGCCGTCACCACCTCGCCCACCTGTTCCGCCTTTTCCTGCAGAAACACGGATATCTTCAATCAAACCGAGTAAATCCATATCTTTCTCGTCGACCTCAATGGAGATAGCTGCACCGTTACCACCAGCTCCGCCATATCCACCGTTACCGCCATCACCGCCTGGTCCACCGTCACTGCCGGAAGTACCGGGGCAACCTTCAGATGCATTCGTACCATCCCGACCGTCAACACCGGCGTGACCACTAGAGCCATAGCCACCGTGACCACCATTGCCGCCACTAGCATCTAAATGAATAGCATGAGGTAATCCCCAATCTAATGTTTGCTTTTGGTTATTGACGGTAATTTGAATATATTTATCGCCTCCCTGGAGGGTGACCGTCATGGGTTTTGCATGTTGCGCTGCCGTACCATGCTGGCCTGAACTACCATAGCCTGCACCGTGATTGCCTGAAGACCCGTCTGCCCCACGTGTGTTGAAACGAAGCGTTTGCCCACTTAACATCGCACTATCTCGTGTGAGAAAAAACGCAATTTTACGTCAATTAACATAGGATGACTATGGTGTTTTTAATACTGCCTTAATAATTGTGAGTTATATTTGAGCAAATTTACCGACTTTAGATACACTTTGCGGGATGATTATATGCACTCATCAAGAAGAAAAGGCTATGCTCATACTAACAATAAATGGGTGAAAACCCATGACTTTAAAAAAGATTTCAAAGAAACCTATACCAATTACACCATCTCTCATGAGGGCTTGGTCGAATATATCGAAGTACAACGCAACATCGACAAACAAACAAAAATTTCTATAAAATTCCGTAGTGATTGGAGTACTGAAAGTTTTTTACAACGCTACAAAAGCAAACTCAACCAACATCACTTACCACTGCCAATTGATGCATCCGGTATCAGCATCTATCTTACACTGGAGCGATCATTCGAAGAACTTGGCGATACGATAGCGCTTTTAAATATTATTCATGAATTCGATCCATTCCCCGGTGAATGGCTAGAAACACTTAAAGCAGCCCTCATGATTAATCCGTACCACGGCTGGGATGTAGATGGCAACCTCGAAGCAAACGATTCACGTTTTCCAAATTTAAAACGCTGCGAAACATATACTAACAATAATGCAAATCAAAAAATCCAGTGGTTCTCTGTAACGATACCCACTAACGGACAGCAGAAAATGACAGTACAAGTACGTTTTAGTGATGTCACTGAAACAGAAAAGTTTATTGCCTCTCATGATTACAAAGCCCGTCCATTTCCAATGCCTCCTCAAGACCAACAAGGCAGCTGTCTGGCTCTCTCCATGCATCGCGATGCAAACGATGTAGAAGAACTGAGTCAATTTCTGGATTTAATGCATCGCTTTGATTCGTTCCCAGAAATTTGGTTATTTCGAATTAAAAAATTATTAAATGCTCCTCTTGCTACAAAAATACAAGTGGAACAAAAAATCATGGCGCTCTATGCAAGACAACGTAATACAGATGAAGCGCTTGAAGTAGCAAGAAAACATGAAAGTTTTAGTGATTCGTATACTGGACTGATATATTCACTAGGGAAAACTTGCCAAAAAAATGGGAACTATCCTCAAGCTCATCATGTTTATTCATTTGTTGATCATATAACCTATGAACGAAGAGTTTCCGATCCATTTTTAGAAGATATGATTGAAACTTTTCAGAATAACCAAGTGGAAATTGCAGAACAAGAGCGTCAACATTTATATAATAACGTCAAGATAGCCGCATTTGCAAAACAAATAGCTACATTAGAAAACGCCATTAAGCCACAACTATCACCTACAAAAAAAATAGCTAACACGACTTCTGCGGCTAAAAGTGCATTAACAGAACAAAAAGATGATGAAACCATTCAGCTGAATCAATCTTATAATACGTTAAACATCCGAATAGCAATCAATGCCATTCTTGAAATTTATGATAGTGGCAATTTCCCCGAAGCTTTTAAACAAGCCAAGCAACTGGAAGAAGTGAATGGTAATAACTATTATTCACATCGTTATTTAAGAGAACTTGGTATGGCATGTGAAAAGAAAAATGATTTACGCAATGCTAACGAAGCCTATATGGCCATGGAAACAAAATTGCGCGAACGTGAAAAAGTGAGATTTCGACATCGCTTAGCAAGGAAAATTACAGATCAACAAGCCACACTGGCTACTATAAATGCTAGCATCAGAGAACAAAGAAGAATTATCAGTGAACAAGAACGATCTCTTGAGATCTTAGAACGCAATGCGCGTATTTTGCAAGTCGTGATAAAAAAATCAGAAGAGAAAGGAGTAAAAAGCGAATGTAGTGAGCGCTTCTTTCAGCCGCACAGTAAGAACTTGACATTACCGCCTATCAATACCAAACAAGCTTCTACTAATTCATTACGGAAGTAAAAAAACATTTTTCTGTATTTTAAAAATGGCCATATTGTTGAGCGATGGTAATTGATAGGATATTATGCTGCCCACTGCTATTAAGTTAAGAGCCGTAGGGTGGACAAAGCACAGCGTGTCCACCCTACGGTTCTTTTGACACTTAACTTAATGGCAGTGATTATGCTGCCACCCTGAAAATACACCCTCTGACGGTCACGACTCAGATTAACTCGTCAAAGTTAATGCGACAGTACTAGATTTTAACTGCCAAATTTAGGATGATAATAGCCTACTGTTTTTTTTAAGGCTCAACGATGCAAAGTCAGGGTCACATATATCTTCTTTATGACGATACCAAACAATCGGTTCGTAAATTTCTGAATCCGAATGAGATGCATGGTTTTGCAAGATTTAATCGTAGTTATTTCCTGGATAAAAATACCGAGTTAGATTGGTTTAAGGCGATTGTACAAGAAAATGCAAATTACCTTCATCCTGGGTTGTTAGTACGGATTAAGAATCCGCCTCTATTTCCTGCATTGACTAATCACATCATCAAATTAAATGAACTCGATGCGTTAATTCATTGCAAAGAAATAAATTTCAAATTACGTTTCTTGCTAAACTTGTATCGTCTAAAGATTTCTCATAGCCCATCATATTTCAATGACTCATTAAAAAAACTTTATATATTAACACATGGCACACCACTTGAGAAAATCGTTAAGCTTTATGTAGCCGAGTGGACTAACCAACCTGAGTTATTGCGGTATAATTTGGCTTTATGTAAAAATTTTTTAAAATCAGGGCCGTGTACGACTCTGGAAATATTATCACTATTCTCACCTTCCGCTATGAAAATAGCTGCAAAAAAATTCATGAATGCAATGGAATGTACCGCTGCTGATTTCACTGATGCGGAGCTTCCCAAACTTGGAACTATATTATCAGTAGGGGCAGAACAATCTGAGATCGATGAATTTATTGCGCATAAATCGAAATTTGTAAAAAAGACCCCCTTATCTTATCAGGAAATGATAAGCTTATTAAATGAGTTAAAAATTAATTATAATAAGCATAATTTGGTAGAAATAGCACGCCTCGCCACACAGTTCACACCAACAGACTTTTTCCCCTGGCTAGGATTTATTCTTAAAAAAATAAATAGTGAATTGCGCGAGGCGAGGGATAAAGATGGCCCATGTGAAGAAGAAATTCTTAAGCGATTAAAGTCCGTCTATGACTTGCTACACGCTTATTTTAAAAAAAATCAGGGACATATTTCGCAGTATAGCCTACCGGTTATGTCCACACTCATTTTAACGTGTTCGATCTTCTCTAACAAATTTACCCATTAAAAAAATCAATCGGCCTGTTGTTTTTTCAATAATGTATGGGTGATCGGTTTTTTCTTTACAGATAATAGCCATAGGTAGAAACAACGGGAGACTATTGCATATTTGTTGTTGCTGAAGTGGCTGGCCATTGTTCGGCATTCGCAACAATTGATCGAGAATATTATAGTGCTGCATGATATTTTTTCGTGGAATATCTTTAAAAATAACGCGTAACTCGGCAAGTGTTGGTGGGTTTAAGTTATCTGGATCATGCATTGAACGCTCGCGATTTAGCAGATAATTTAGATAACTTGCTGCATCATTTTCATCTAATGAAATTTCACTTGAATTGACTAGCTTGACAACATGATCGTTCCAGTAATGCATCTCATCACTATCGGGATCAATACCGCCATTTATTCTAATGCACCTTAATTTTGCTCGCACAACAGAGGCTCTGGAATCGATGCTAATACACTCAAGCATATTCCCATGCATCTCTCGCTTAGTATCCGAATCAACTCTGCCAAGATCAGCAATGGTGCCATTACTTAACCAAATCTTTAAATAGTGCTCTTTTTCATTTTTGTTTAGATTCGGCAAGATAAAACTTAAGATAATTAATGCCACCGCCCGCTTCAGTGGCTCTTCTAAATCCAGATGCGATAATAACTCTCTTTTATACTCATGAAATTTTTTATCATCAACTCTAAGATGACAAAGCAGTTTACCAAATGTGACGGCCCATTCGAGAGAAGGCCACG
>JABDGK010000030.1 GCA_013286085.1 Gammaproteobacteria bacterium
GGAATGTTTAGGTTACCCTGCGATAGTATTCTCTTTTGTTCTGTTGATAAGTCCACTTGGTAAATAGAGATTAAATCATCTATGTTCTTTGCAGTGTTGTATAAAGTAATTTGTTTAGAAGCAGCTATGTTTCTTAAAAACCGCATTGCAAAAGCATTGCAACTTGTCAGTGCGGTGTTAAAAGGTGTTTTTCCATTGGCATCTGCATTAAATATATGAGGGCATTCTAAATAAGCATCTATCAAGTAATTTAGTTTTTGATAATCGGATAGAGCTTTTTCATCTGTGGTAGCTAAGATAGCATCGATTAATATTGTTGGAGTTGCATTGCTGGCAATTTGTTTTTGCTTAGTGCTTTCTGCAGAACCTTTTGTTTCAGTTGTGCTATGTTTTTCTAACAACTTCACAATTTCATGGTGATTCTTTTTTTTCGCTGCTTTTAGTGCAGGCGAAGATACAGTAGATCCTAACATAGTCTTCTTGGTTTGGTTTACAGGTACATCGCGGCAAAGTAATACTTTTACCATTGTTTCCAAACCATTTTCTGCTGCGTATTCCAGTGGCGATGGTTTTCCATCAGTTGCTGAGAGAAGTTCTTGGGAAACTATTTCACTATCAAGAATGATGTCTGCACGGCCCGATTGTATCAGGGTTATGATATCGTCAGCGGTAAAGTACTGGCTCGCAAGGTAGATAGCGTTCTGTCTACTTTCAGAGCGGACTTTTCGGTCTCGACTATTATTTGCAGTTGCAAGGAGTTCTGATACTTGATTGATGTAGTTAACACGAGGGTTCGACATGAGAGTACCTTATAAGATTATTGAGTTTGCGCAGAGACTTGTTTTTTGTTTGGCCATATGGGGTAGCATTGTTCGGCTAGTAGCTGCTAGAATACCTAACATTTATTTGAGGTCAACTGACATGGCAGCTAACGCAAACAATTTAATTTGGATCGACATGGAAATGACTGGTCTTGATCCACAAAAAGAGCGCATTATTGAAATCGCGACCATTGTCACGGATTCACAGCTGAATGTGTTGGCGGAAGGCCCTGTGTTTGCTGTGCATCAATCGGATGAATTGCTGGGTGCTATGGATGGTTGGAATACGAAGCAACATAATGGTTCGGGTTTAGTGCGCCGTGTCAAAGAAAGCACGGTGACGGAAGCCGATGCAGAGGCGGCGACGCTTGAGTTTCTTAAGCAATATGTGCCAGCCGGTAAGTCACCCATGTGTGGCAACAGTGTGCATCAAGACAGGCGTTTTCTTTGTCGATATATGCCCCAGCTTGAACGTTTCTTCCATTACCGCTTGTTGGATGTGAGCACGTTGAAAGAATTGGCAGCGCGATGGGCGCCGCGTGTTTATGCAGGATTGCAAAAAGACTCTAAGCACTTAGCATTAAGTGATATTCGTGACTCTATCGAAGAGTTGAAATATTATCGTCAGCAACTTTTTAACCCCGATGTGTTGGGCTAGCCAATCCGGGAGCATGTGCAAGTCCATCGTTCGCATCATCTATTATTTCGCACGCAGTTGCTGGCCGGAAAAAATTTATTGGCAAGTTTCTAGATAAAGCAAACAGGGCTGCCTGGTGAATGCTCCCCAGCGCTTCCCATTTTTTTTCTGGCGAGTCATTTGTTCGTAAGACGCTCATTGCTTTTGCTATATAGAGGGAATCTTTCTCGTGAGTGATATCCGTAGAGAGATATTGGTGTGTTTTTGTAAAAGCAAGTTGTAAGCTTTGGGCTGGACCAAATGACATTTGTAAATGATTTAAATAAGTGAATAATGCTATGTAATTTCCATGCGTTTCCAGCCACTCAAAATGGTTGACTCCGGAGAGCATCACATCATCGCTGTTGAAGAAATCCCCGTGTTCTTGGGGCGTTAATAGATAAAACAATTTTTCAAGATAGGATGCTAAATGCGATGGATAATTTTTTTGTATGATGATGTGAAGCGGTGTGTGATTACCTGTGTCGGTGCCTATCATCATGTGAATCGCCTGTTCTCGATCTAGGATGCTGTTATTTGTCGTAAACAGGAGCGCATCCAAGTGAAACGCTAGCGAGTCAATGTCATCATAAATGAGTCCTTGAATTGGCGAGATTCCTGCATTTGAAATTGCCATTAAAAGACCGGTTGTTTTAGTGAAATGTGTGTGTAAGTCAGTTTGTGTTGGCAGGTGAGTGAAATAGTAGAATAAAGAGAGATTATTATCATCCAGTGCATGTATAGCATGAAGGTTATTTTTTAATTTGGTTGATATGTCAAGTAAGTACGTATGATCATAGGTCTCGAGAAATCTTTGTATGAAGCCATAGATAGTATTAGCAGTTTGATCAGTAAATTTAGGCATAAAATTTTCTTTTTAAGATTCCTGTTGTGCAATGGCCCACAGCACATGTTCTCTTACAAGTGCTGAAGGATGTTGTAAATTATTTTTTAACGTTTGTAAAATATGTGGATCCTGTTCAGCATTGCCAAGTGCCACAGCAATATTGCGTAACCAGCATTCATAACCAATACGACGAATCGCCGAGCCTTCTGTCTTTTGTAAGAACTCTTGTTCTGTCCACGCAAATAATGTTAGCAATTCAGGTGCTGTTAAGCCATGGCGTGGATGAAAATCTTTTTCATCCGTTGGTTTGGCGAAACGATTCCAGGGGCAAACTAGTTGGCAATCATCGCAACCATAAATGCGATTTCCCATGAGCGGTCTTAGTTCAATGGGAATCGCATCGCGTAATTCAATCGTCAAATAAGAAATGCAACGACGTGCATCCAATTGATAAGGGCCCACAATGGCTTGGGTGGGGCAGATATCAATACAAGCAGTACAGGTGCCGCAATGATTTTTGACGGGCTCGTCAATGGGTAGTGGAATAGTCGTGTAAATTTCACCGAGAAAAAACCAAGAGCCAGCTTGGCGATTAATTAAATTAGTATGTTTGCCAATCCAGCCTAGCCCGGCTTTTTCTGCCAATGGTTTTTCTAATACAGGCGCGCTATCGGCAAAGACACGATAACCTTGGTTATCAATGCGGCTAGAAATTTTTTTCGCTAATATTTCTAAGCGCTTGCGAATCAATTTGTGATAATCACGACCTAGTGCGTAACGGGAAATATAACCTTGTTTTGAATTTTGTAATACGCTGGGAATGTGGGTGTCTGGGGGAAGATAGTCGATGCGAACGGAAATCACACGGACTGTGCCTGGGATGAGTTCAGCTGGGCGATAGCGCTTGCTGCCGTGTTGAGTCATGTACTGCATCTCGCCATGAAACCCCTTAGCAAGCCAGGTATGAAACGATTCTTCATAAGCGGATAAGTCCACATCAGCGATGCCAACCTGTTGAAAACCAAGGGATTCCCCCCAGTTTTTGATATCGATAGCGAATTGTTGAAAATCAGAGTTGGTGTTACTCATGCGTAAATTCTATAATAATAAGGTATCATTGCCGCGTTTTTAAAGTGGACCATTGTACTGCATTTTATAAGGTTGGCTACTATGTCTGTGTTGTCTGCACCAGTGGAGCAAATCACCGTTGCTTCATTTGCAAATTATCTGCAGCCGCGCCCACGAGATATGCATAAAGGCAATGCTGGGCATGTGCTTGTGGTGGGTGGTGAGCCTGGACATTCGGGTGCTGTATTGATGGCTGCTATGGCCGCATTGCGTGTTGGGGCGGGTTTGGTATCCATTGCGACGCATCCAACGCATGCTGCGGTGTTAAATGTATCTTGCCCAGAAGTGATGTGTTATGGAGTACGTTATTCTTGGCAGGTACGTGATTTATTAGCAAAAGCGACTGTGGTTGTGGTGGGCCCAGGTCTCGGACAGTCGATTTGGGCTAGACGGTTGTGGCGGATGGTGTTGAAACGTGATTGCCCCTTGATTGTTGATGCAGATGGTTTGAATCTCTTGGCGCGTTATCCTAGTCAGTGCAATCATTGGATTTTGACACCGCATCCTGGCGAAGCTGCGCGATTATTAAAAAAGACAACAGCAGAAGTGCAAGCCGATCGTCTTGCCACAGTGAAAGGGTTGCAACAACAATATCGTGGTGTCACTGTATTAAAAGGTGCTGGTACATTGGTGTTGGCGCCTAATCAGTTACCAGTATTGTGTGCAGCAGGCAATCCGGGTATGGCAACAGCAGGAATGGGTGATGTATTAAGTGGCGTGATTGCTAGCTTGGTTGCACAAGGCATACCGTTAGCCGAAGCGGCGAAACTGGGTGTATCTTTACATGCTGAGGCAGGTGATTTAGTGGCAAAAGATCGGGGTGAGCGTGGTATGATTGCAACCGATTTATTGCCTTATTTGCAGTTACTTGTGAATGGTAAAAATCCCTAAGTCTTCGCTGTGGACAATCGTGATAATTATGAATAACAAACAATTTACCCAATTTATTCCAGACGAAAAAAATATGTTGGCATTTGGTGCGCAATTAGCGCGTTTGTGTGGCTGTGCGGCCATTATTTTTTTATACGGAAATTTAGGCGCGGGTAAAACAACATTAGCGCGCGGATTTTTACAAGGGCTGGGTTACGAAGGGCGTGTGAAAAGCCCTACGTATACGTTGGTTGAGCCCTATCAAATTCACAATCAAGCAGTTTATCATTTCGACTTATATCGATTACAAGGAGCGGCAGAACTTGAGTTTATTGGCATTCAAGATTATTTTGCTTCAGAAGCTATTTCTTTAATCGAATGGCCTGATCATGGTGCGGGCATGTTGCCTGCAGCAGACTTGTCTTGTTATATTGAGCCTCAACAGGATGGGCGTCAGATTATTCTACAGGCGCATTCTATCCGCGGACAAACTATTGTAAAGCACCTTGCTGCAGGCGAGTAATGATGGCAACCATTTTCACGAAAAAAATTAGCATGCTATTGGGTATATTGTTGAGTGTAGCGTCAACGTTAGTCTGGGCTGGGTCAACAACTATTAATAAAATGCAAGTAGTGCGATCAGGTGACTATGTTCGTATTATTATGAGTATGACAGAGGCACATCAATGCGATGTTTTCCCGCTGAATAATCCGAATCGCGTGGTTGTTGATCTTGAAGGTGCAAAGCTCAACATGAATCTCAATCAAGTTGATTTGCCGCGTGATTTGATTAAACAGGTACGCAGTGGTCATCCAAGCCCAGGTACGTTACGCATTGTGTTTGATGTGGCAGCGGTCGTGCCGTTAAAAAGTTTTCTTGCGCCCATTGAGAATAATCAAGAATCCCAGTTGGTCATCGATCTCTATTATCCAGCCTCTCATCCCATTGCTAAAATCACGCCACCAAAACAGCAGCCGGTCAGACATCCAGCGCCAGCTTCCCTGGTTGCAAAAGTGAAATCGTCTGTTGTGATGCCACGACAGAAAAAGCTTTATGTGCCGGTAAGCGAAACGTTGAAATCACAGACCACCATTGTGATGATTGATGCAGGCCACGGCGGTAAAGACTCTGGCACAATTGGGCCGCATGGTACACGAGAAAAAGACGTCGTTTTAGGGATCGCACTGCGATTAGCGCGGTTAATTAACCAAGTTCCCTCGATGCATGCTGTGTTGACGCGTGACGGCGATTATTTTGTGTCGCTGGGTGATCGGTTAGCAATGACTCGAAAAAGCAAAGCCGATCTTTTTATTGCTATTCATGCGGACTCTTATTTTAACAATCAACTGACTGGCGCATCTGTTTACGCATTATCGCATCATGGTGCCAGTAGTGTAGCGGCGCGGTGGCTGGCAGATAAAGAAAATCATTCAGAATTGGGTGGTGTTGATTTAAATGAATTAAGTGATAAAAGCGTGATGTTGCGTTCAGTATTAATCGATCTTGCTCAAACGGCAACCATCACAGACAGTATGCATCTGGGTTCTGATTTGCTGGTAGGATTAGAGACAATGACTAAACTGCATGACTCGCAGGTCGAACAAGCCCCATTTATGGTTTTAAAATCACCAGATATCCCCTCGGTTTTGCTCGAAACTGGCTTTTTATCGAATCCCAAAGAGGAAGAGCGCTTGCGTGATAAGGGTTATCGCGACAAACTAGCGCGTGCTTTGTTGGATGGTATTCAGCGTTATGTCGCAAGCCATCCACCGATGGTGAGTAATAGGAAGTCGGCGAGTCAGTCAGCAGAAGCACAATTGATTTAAACCTAAATTCGGCAGTTAACATCATGCAACGTATTCAAACATTAAGCCCCCTGTTGGCAAACCAAATTGCTGCGGGTGAGGTTATCGAAAGACCAGCGTCTGTGGTTAAAGAGTTAGTAGAAAATAGCGTAGATGCAGGTGCCACAAAAATTGAACTGGATATTGAGCAAGGCGGTATGCGGTTGATCCGTGTGCGTGATAATGGTTCCGGTATTCATCAAGATGATTTGGTGTTGGCTTTGAATCGTCATGCCACCAGTAAAGTATATAACTTAGATGATTTAGAACAGATTGCTACGTTGGGTTTTCGCGGCGAAGCATTAGCCAGTGTGGGTTCTGTATCGCGCTTGATGTTATCATCCGCGGTTGCGAATAGTACGGGATGGAAGGTGACAACTCAAGGTACTGAAAGTGCGCCGCAATTACATCCGACGTCGCATCCTCAAGGTACAACAATTGAAGTGCATGATTTATTTTTTAATACACCCGCACGTCGTAAATTTTTACGTACAGAAAAAACCGAATTTGATCATATTGATGAATTAATCAAACGTATTGCGCTCAGTCATTCTGCCGTGACTTTTACGTTGAAACATAATCAACGGTTGGTGCGTCAGTATTTGGCAGCGAATTCAGATGCCGAGCGTGAGCAGCGAGTGGGTAGCTTGTGTGGCGCCGCGTTTATTGAGAATGCAGTACGTATTGAGACGGAAGCAGCGGGATTAACATTAACGGGCTGGATTGCTTTGCCAACATTTTCACGTAGTCAGGCAGATTTACAGTATTTTTATGTGAATAATCGCATGGTACGCGATAAATTAGTGAGTCACGCTGTGAAACAAGCTTATCACAATGTACTTTATCAAGATCGTTATCCGGCATTTGTTTTGTTTCTTGAGATTTCACCACAACTAGTGGATGTGAATGTGCATCCGACCAAACATGAAGTGCGGTTTCGTGAAAGTCGTTTGGTGCATGATTTTGTTTGCCGCAGTTTGCAAGACGTACTGTCACGCTTACGTCCAGGTCAAGCAGATGCAGTGCCGACTACCTTTGCTGAGGTGCGAGCGACGACAGCAGATGCCAATGTGGTGTCTGCGATGCCGGAGCTAGAAACAGTTGTTGCTTCACCTGCTATGCATCGTGCCACGCAAACGATTGCACCGCCACCACGCCGAAGTGGTTTTATACCAGAGCAGCAATGGATGCCGCTGAAAGTCAAAGAACAAATGGCGGTGTATGGGCAGTTGCATGACACAAGCGCCATTGACAATGTCAATGTAGAAAAATCTGCCGTGCCGCCCATGGGATTTGCATTGGCGCAACTGAAAGGAACTTATATTTTAGCGGAAAATGCCCAGGGATTAATTTTGGTTGATATGCATGCAGCGCATGAACGAGTCGTGTATGAACGCTTGAAGAAAAGTCTCGCCAGCCAAGGCATTGTTGCGCAGCCATTATTAATTCCGTTGACAGTGAAACTGAGTGAGCGTGAGGCGAATTGTCTTGAGAGCCAGTATGATTTATTTCAAACGCTGGGCTTGCGTGTGGCACGGTTGAGTCCTGAAGCGATTGTGGTGCGTGAAGTGCCTGATTTACTGCGCGAAGCCAATGTCGAACAATTTATCCGTGATGTTGTTGCCGATTTGTTGACGCATGAGCAGTCATCACGTGCGGAAGAATATTTGCATCATTTACTGGGCACCATTGCTTGCCATGGTGCAGTACGTGCGCCGCGGCGATTAACGTTGCCAGAGATGAATGGCTTATTGCGTGACATGGAAAATACAGAGAACAGTGGCCAATGTAATCACGGTAGACCGACTTGGACACAGTTGTCATTGGCAGAATTGGATAAATTATTTTTGCGCGGACGTTGATGCTGCGATGACTGACAAAAAACCGTGGATTGTTTGTTTAATGGGGCCCACCGCCTCGGGCAAAACGCAACTGGCTGTTGATTTAGTGCAGCAGTTCCCATTCGAAATTATCAGTGTAGATTCTGCCATGGTGTATCGTGGTATGAATATCGGGACTGCGAAACCAACCGCCGATATTTTACAAATGGCGCCACATCGATTGATTGATATTCGTGATCCTGCTGAGCCTTATTCTGCCGCACAATTTCGTGATGATGCGATACGTGAAATAGATGCGATTATCGCAAAAGGTCATATTCCCTTGTTGGTCGGTGGGACAATGTTGTATTTCAGTACGCTACAGAAGGGCTTGTCTGATCTGCCATCCGCGCATCCTGAGATACGTGCAAAGTTGACTGCTGAAGCAGAGGCGCTTGGCTGGTCTGCTTTGCATGAGCGACTCTCACAGGTTGATCCAGCATCAGCGGCACGCATTCATCCGCATGATGCTCAGCGTATACAGAGAGCATTAGAAGTATATGAGGTGTCGGGAAAAAATTTAACGGCATGGCAGCAAGCCGGTGTGTCTATGCAAGGTGATTATGAAATATGTAATTTAATTGTTTCACCTAGCGATCGGGTTATTTTGCATGAGCGGATTGCAACGCGCTTTCTCTCGATGCTGGCGGATGGCTTTTTGGATGAAGTGAAGCAGTTGTGGGCGCGTGGTGACTTGAATTTAGAAATGCCTTCTATGCGTTCTGTTGGCTATCGTCAAGCATGGGAGTATTTATTGGGGCTTTATTCTTATGATGAGATGTGTGAAAAAGGTATTATCGCGACACGCCAACTGGCTAAGCGTCAACTGACGTGGCTGCGTCATTGGCCAGAACCTGTATGTTGGTTTGATAGCTTGTCATCCAATCTTTTTAATGATGTTTCTGCAACGTTACACTCCGTTATTTTCAACAAAAATAAATCAATTTAGTTGTTTTGTTTTGTTATTTTTACATAAAATTTCTGTCAGAGATTCTGGCTATCTATTTTTTACCTGATTGATCTATAATAGATAATGAAGCTGTCATCATTATTAGGGAGGATGCGACGATGGGTAGTAATAATTCCATGTATTCGAAATTAAGTAAGTGCGGCTTTGGGTTTGCACTAGGCATAACAAATGGACTTGGCATGATGTTGTTAGCTTGGGCAGCAATGCAGTGGGGTTTTGGTGCGTCCATGATTACCCAGGTTGCGAGCGTTTACCATGGTTACGATGCAACGTGGATGGGTGGTTTATACGGCGCTGGCTGGGGTTTTGTGGATGGATTTATTTTTGGTTTTGTTGCCGCAGCGTTTTATAACTTGTGCTTATGCTGTTGTTGCAAAAAGAAATAATTTAAATTGTGAAAATTTATACAGGATGGGTTAAGCGGAGATTCCGAACCCATCCATTATTTTGAGGTGGGATCTATTATGGATTTCAATAAAACGTTGACGGATCTTAAAACAAAGCTAACACAGTTGCGCAGCAACCAGCTTGCCGATACGACGTGGAACTATAGTGTGGTTGGGGTTCAATCGTTTGTTTTGCTAGTTTGTTTTATCATTATTGTTTTGCGTGCTATCACTCTTTTGCCCGATTTGCGTGTATCAAGTACTTTTGTTCCTACTCAATGTACTATTGTGGCATCAAAAATGACGACATCCGATGAGAGTTATGGTGTTGGCTATCGTGCGAATTTTTATGTTAGTTATCTTGTTAATGATGCGGTAGTTAAATCGGCTGTCGCTGCCAATGGGTTGGATTTTATTTCAAACCCCGATCAAAGTTCACAGCAACTTTACCTTGATCAATATAAAATTGGCCAGCAATATCCGTGTTGGTATAGTTCACGTACTTCGGATGTTGCAGTCTTAGTATTGCGGCATGATTGGAGTGCTGCCTACGCATTAATTATTCCATCGGCTGTGTTCTTGGTTGTGTTATTTTATTTTGTGAATACGGCTCGCAAAATTCGAAAGCAACGTAGCAGTGTCGCGGCAGGCAACAACACAGAAGCAAAGCCGGGACAGAAATAAGTAGGTTCTGTCTCTAGGATCAATGCTATCTGTTGAAGATGCATTATATTGTATGTACAAAAGCTCCCAAACCCTCCCTCATTGTCCTGTATGAAGCCCATTGGTGTTACATCTCCCTCTCCCACAGAAAAGCACGGCGTTGTTGAATAAATCAAAATTTCAACATCTCCCTTCTCCCGCTTGCGGGAGAAGGGTTGGGGATGAGGGTCTGTATGTAACCAGATTATGTATTATATACACATAGTGTGCAGATCATGAGCTCCCTCACCCCCGCCCCTCTCCCACAGAAAAGCACTGTGGGAGAGGGGAGACGTATAGATTTTGATTTATGTAACGCCATTGTCAGTGATCTATTTTTAAACCAAATCATTGCATGAAAAAAGTAGGTAATATATAATTCAAAAAATTATTAAAGGTACATAAATAATGCATGGTAGAGTGATTTCTTATGAACATGAAATGGCAGTTGTTCCATTCCCTCAGTCTAGTCTGAGGCAAGGCTTGCTTGATACTGGCTCGACTAGCGAACAAGGTTTGGTGGGCACAAATAATTCTGCATTGATCAATAACAGGGATTTTTCGCCACAGCTTCCTTCTCGTGAGACTCCGCGCAGTGCTCTTCAGACGATTGCACGATTGCCGAATGTGACACAATCTGAACTTCAAGCACTTAAGCGTATGAATGTACGCATTGAAGCGGCACTTGCAGAAATAAAAAATGCTTCACATAGTCGTCATAGGGTTGCGCTACGTTGCATGACCATGTGTTTATTACCTTTCGTTTTATTGGTTGAAACTATTCTTCTGATTCAGGCGGCTCTATCGAGCGCTCCTGAATCCCCCGAGGAGTTAGCAAGGGATCAGCAGCTAGATAATGCTTGTAGGCAGATACCGGGAGATCCATGTGCATTGGTTGAAGAATTTTTTTGTGGTTTAGCTCAACAACTCAATAACGAGGTTAAGAGCAGTCATGAAGAGATTTTTGCTGATGCGAGGCTCGACCGTATTCTTTTGTGGGGATTTTTTATTTTTGCAACCTTGTCTGCTATGGCTGCAGTTTGGGCAAAACGAAATTCGATGGCTGAAAGTGGTGCTGCAGATATAATTTTTTATAATTTATCTGAAATAAATCCTAACACAGTGAAAGTATTATTCAGCGAATTAAATTTAACTTTTGATGGTGAGATGACTGTATTGGATGTAACAACCGCACTGACGTCCGTTAAGGCAGATAATTCTCGCAAATATAAAGCGTTATATCCAACATTACCAACCGCACAGCGCGAACAACGTTTTTATACGCCACCGTCAGCGCAACCTCCAGCAGAAACAGTAGTCGTTGTTGACGATGCAAAGGAAGATATAAATCGACAACTGCCTCACAACTAAATTGAGCCGGTGTTAATAGTCTTCTGAATGAGGGTGATGTTTTTGATATACTTTCACCTATCGGTAACAAAATATCATAAAGGAGAAAAATAATGCGAGACGTGATTCAAACTCGACAAGCGCCAGCAGCCATTGGCAATTATTCACAGGCGATTAAAGTAGGTAATACGGTGTATTTATCTGGGCAAATTCCACTGGATCCGGAATCAATGCTGTTGGTGGAAGGCGATATAGCGATTCAAGCGGCGCGTGTGTTTGATAACATGCAAGCAGTGGCGGAAGCCGCCGGTGGCAGTTTACATCAGATTGTGAAACTCACTGTATTTTTGATGCATCTACCTGATTTAGTGATTGTGAATGAGCTAATGAATCGTTATTTTCAACAGCCATTTCCTGCGCGTACTTCCATTCAAGTGTCGGCTTTACCAAAAGGTGCTGCCATCGAAGTGGATGCAATTATGGTTTTGGATTTCCCAGCACCATCGTCCTGAGAATGTTCAGCGCTTCATATAATTGAAAATCTTCTTGAGCCAGCGCTAATAAGCCACTGTTGTTGATTTCCAATATTTTTTCATTATTGGGGTTATTGAGGCGATCTTTGAGTTGCATTTCTCGGATCGGATCAATCGCGGCGGCGTCTTTGGCGGTTGCTACTTTAATCTCAGCAATCGAAATATCCGGTGTGATGCCTTGGTTTTGAATGATGCGTCCCGATGGTGTATGGTAGAGTGCTGTGGTGAGCTTAATAGCGTGTGTTGTATCAAGCGGTAAGACCGTTTGCACCGAGCCTTTGCCAAAACTGGTTGTGCCTACAATGACCGCGCGATGGTAGTCTTGTAGGGCGCCAGCGACAATTTCAGAAGCGGATGCCGAGCCTTCATTGATTAGAATAACTAAAGGTGCGCCATGCAATATGTCGTGACCACTCGCAACCGCTTTATATTGTGCTTCGCTAACACGTCCTTCGGTGTATACAATTTTTTTATCAAATTTAGTCAGTGTATTGCTATCCAGAAATAAATTTACGACAGACACTGCTGTTTCGAGTAAGCCGCCAGGATTATTGCGCAAATCAAGAATCAAACCTTTCAGCTTGCCATTGGTTTGTTTTTCCAGTTTGTTGATTGCGGTTTCAAGTAGGTCTGCAGTTGGTTCTTGAAATTGGCTCAGACGCACATATCCCACATCGTTACCAATTAATTTACTTTTTACGCTATCAATATGAATGATGTCACGAATCAGGGTAAATTTAAGAGGTTCTTTTGTATCTTTTCGTAGAATGGTCATCACAATTTGCGTTCCTTTAGGGCCGCGCATTTGTTTGATGGCCTCATTGGAAGACATTTCACTTACAAGCTTGCCATTGATTGCGACGATGTAGTCACCGGCTTTGATGCCTGCTTTTGCTGCTGGCGTGTCATCAATGGGGCTGATAACTTTGAGTACGCCATATTCGCTAGTCACTTCAATTCCTAAGCCGCCAAATTCGCCGCTTGTCGTTGTCAGTAGACTTTTATAAGCATCTTCATCGAGATATTCAGAATGAGGATCTAAGTTGCCGACCATGCCTCGAATTGCATTTTCTAATAGTTTTTTCTCGTTGACGGGATCGGCATAATCATTTTTGATAACTGAAATAGTATTAATAAAACGATTGATGTCGGCATTCTGCGAGGCAGATGTCGTTTCAGGTACGTTGGCTGAAGTAGCGGTTTCAGCTGTGGTAGATGTGGGTATTAATACAGCGAGAACTAAGCTCAAAGAAAAATAATATGCAGACAGTTTCATAAGTTCATCCCTGTGCCATTATTAATACCTGCTAGACTTTAATTATAACGCATTTTCCTCCGCGCACGACAAAATTTTCGATGAACCATCGTGAACGTGCCTGCGTGCGGGCACGTTCACGATGTAAGAGGCGTATTTTTGCTACGATATTAAGCTATGCACACCAAATATGTGGATTAATTGGCGCACCATTGTGACGAATTTCAAAATATAGACTAGTTTTTGCAAAGCCACCGGTATTGCCTATGCTTGCAATAGCTTCTCCTGGCTGAACGGTATCGCCGACGTTGGCATAGAGGGCTTGATTGCGGGCGTATAAGCTCATGTAACCGTTGCCATGATTAATAATGACGAGTAAGCCAAAGCCTCTTAACCAATTAGCAAAAATGACTTTGCCGCCAGCGATGGCGTGTACCGGTGTGCCTTCTGGGGCATTAATGACAATACCTGCAAAATGTGGACTCCCTTCCTGATGGGAGCCAAATTCAGTTGCAATACTGCCTTTGAGTGGCCATTGGAATTTCTCTTGTTGTATTTTAAACGATGGATTGGATGCCGGTACTGTTGCGAGTGTATTTTGAAGTGTGTTTAAGGTCGATTGCAGGTTTTTTTGATTTTCTGTTAATGACAGGATCTCTTCTTGTTTGTTTTTGTTGTGACTATTTAGTTCGGCAATGGTTTCTGAGCGTTTTTGTTGTGCGTTTTCGAGTTGAGCTTGCTGCTGCTGTTTTTGTGCCAACAGAGTAGAGAGATTTTTTTCGCGCTCCACAATAACAGCCATATTTTTGTTAATCGAATCGACGGTTTGTTTAATGTCGGCCATTAATGCAAAATGTGCTTGATTGAGATAGTGATAATACATCATGTGACGATTAGTCGTATTGATATCTTGAGGATTGAGTAGTGCTTTGAGTGCGGGCGTTTTACCGAGCTGATAGATCATACGCACTTGCTGTCCGAGGATGTCTTGTTGTTTTGTTAGTCGCAGAGTTATAGTTTGTTGATCAGTCTTGACGTTAGTGAGTTCTGTTTCGACTGCTGCCAGTTGTTGATTCAGCGCGTGCATTTGTTGTTTGGTTTGGCTAATTTTAATCTCATCTGTTTTGAGCTCTTGTTGTAAATTCTCTTGGTGTTCTTGATTTTCAGCCAGTGTTTTTTGTAGTAGTTGAATGTGGTCGGTGATGCTGCTAAGTTGATTTTTTTTAGCAGTAATATCCTTATCAAAATCCGCAAATGTAATAGAACTCCATGACAAAACACAGCAAAACAGAATGGCGGATAACCCAATATGTTTAGTTGGCATATGCACTCCTAAAAAACTAGTTTTTCGTTGTTAACTCAAATAATGGCATGCCAGTCATTTCAGGTGGTTGCGCAATTCCCATTAAACGCAGCATAGTTGGTGCAATGTCAGATAATATACCATTAGTTTTTATAGGTTGTGCAGGTCGACCGACATAAATTAATGGTACGCGTTCTGTTGTGTGCGCTGTGTGAGGTTGGCCTGTGTGATCATCGAACATCTTTTCAGCATTGCCATGATCGGCAGTAATTAATGCTTCGCCACCTGCGTCTAGTAAGGCGTGAGTGATTTTAGCAAGACAGGCATCAATCGTTTCAATTGCTTTGACCGTCGCAGCAAGATTGCCCGTGTGACCGACCATATCTGGATTGGCAAAATTACAAATAATCACATCATATTTTTTACGATGAATTTCTGCTACGAGTTTATCTGTTAATTCATATGCGCTCATTTCCGGTTGTAAATCATAAGTCGCTACTTGCGGAGAAGGAATCAGTATGCGGTCCTCACCAGGGTAGGCTTTTTCTACGCCGCCATTGAAAAAAAATGTTACGTGAGCGTATTTTTCTGTTTCAGCCATGCGTAATTGTTTTAAACCTAATTTACTAAGATATTGCCCTAAAATATTATCCAAACGTTCAGGTTGAAATGCGACACAGACATTGAAATTGGCATCGTACTCGGTGAGTGTGATAAAACTATTCAGTTGTGGCCACTGTTTTCGAGTAAAACCATCGAAATGTTGGTCAATGAATGCGTGGGTGATTTCTCGAGCACGATCAGCTCTAAAATTCATAAAAATAACGGTATCGCCATCAGCAATAGCCGTGGGTGTTGCATTTGCTGCATGAATGCTAGTTGCTTTTACAAATTCATCATTTTCACCACGTTCATAGGCGAGCTGTAAGCCAGCGATAGCATCTTCAGCATGATATTCTGCAATACCTGAAGCTAGTAAGTCGTACGCCTTTTCGATGCGATCCCAGCGTTTATCGCGATCCATCGCATAATAACGTCCAATTAAGGATGCAATCTGTCCACACCCAGTTGCCTGGCAATGTTGCTCAAGTTTTTTGAGGGAGGCAAGTGCGCTGCGCGGTGGGGTATCACGACCATCTAAAAATGCATGGATATAAACGGGCGGCGCTTGTTTCTGAGCAGCGAGATCCAGCAAGGCGTGAATTTGATTTTCATGACTGTGCACACCGCCGGGGGATAGCAGGCCAAAAATGTGTATCGCTTTATTGGTTTTCTTTGCTTGATCAATCGCGGTAACGAAAGTCGGATTAGTAAAAAATTCCCCGTTCTCGATGGCCAAATCAATACGTGTAAAGTCTTGATGTACGACTCGACCAGCGCCCATGTTCAAATGTCCTACTTCCGAATTACCCATTTGTCCATCGGGTAAACCAACGCAACGACCCGAGCCAGAAATAAGTGTATGTGGATAGTGCCCCCAGAGATAATCCCAATGCGGTTTATTGGCAGCCGCAATGGCGTTTGCTGCTGTTTCTTCACGATAGCCCCAGCCATCTAAGATAATTAGAGCAAGGGGGTGAGGTAGTGTTGCCATACAATCTGTTCCTTAAATCGCGTTTCGCACTTATTGTGATTGCAAAATATACGAAAGCAGTGGGGTCTCATATTCTTGTTAATATAAGCGTGTAGTGTATTATGTTGGGCATAATATGCAAATCTGATTGGCATATAAGTTAGCTATGTTAGACTAAGTGAAATTATATTTTCTGAATATATAGGTCGGTCATGATGAAACGGAAGCAGTCTTGTTCTCTCTGGATGAGAGTATTACTTGTTGGTATGGTGACAAGTAGTGTTTGTTATGCAGATAATGCGACACGCACAGTCAATCCAGATGATCCTTATGAACCCTTCAATCGTGTTATGTATAATTTCAATGATTTTCTTGATAAGGCAGTTTTAAAGCCTATTGCAACCCTTTATAACAAGATTATGCCAAAGCCATTAAGTAAAGGCATCGGCAATATGTTTTTTAATATTGATACTATTCCTACGGTTGCTAATGATGTTTTGCAAGTTAATTTCTATCAAGCAGTGAGTGATGCGTGGCGCTTTACCTTAAATTCAACAGTCGGTATCGCCGGTTTCTTTGATGTAGCAGAAGATTTAGGATTGGAGCGCAACACCGAAGATTTAGGTTTAACATTCGCGCAATGGGGCTGGAAAAGTTCTAATTATCTTGTGTTGCCATTTCTCGGCCCTAGTACAGTCCGTGATGGTTTAGCATGGCCTGTTAACTATGAGTTGTTAACAATCTATCCCTATATTTATCCGGTTCGTGCACGTTATGAGCTTTATGGTTTGGGTCTTGTCTCGAAACGTGCTGAGTTGTTGCGTTTCCAAAATGTTTTGGAGCAGGCATCGCTTGATCGTTATGTATTTATACGAGATGCTTATCTCCAACATCGCGCTTATCAGATTGATCGCAATAAACAATTAGGCGATCCTTATTTAGATAAAAACAATTCAGATAAAAAAAATAATGCTTAGTCATTAAGTAGGTTTAGTGTAAGTGTTTCACGTTGCTCTCTATCAGCCAGAAATCCCACCCAATACGGGTAATATTATTCGCCTATGTGCAAATACAGGTGCCCAGTTGCATTTGATTTATCCTATTGGTTTTGCCCCGAATGATAAGCAATTGCAGCGTGCTGGCTTGGATTATCACGCTTGGACCGAAATAAATCATCATAAAGATTATCAGGCATTTCTTAATCATATTGGTTCCGCACGTATTTTTGCCTGCTCTACTCATGGCCAATATTCTTATCATTCCGCGGATTACGTGAGTGGCGATGTGTTTTTATTTGGCCCAGAAACACGCGGGTTGCCCAGTGATTTATTGCAGAGTTTGCCGGTCGAACAGGTGATCCGGATTCCAATGTTATCGCACTCCCGTAGTTTGAATCTTTCTAATGCAGTAGCTGTTATGGTCTATGAAGCGTGGCGGCAACAGGGTTTTTCAGGGATGTCACGGTAAAGACTATGTGCAATACCCAAAGTCGTATTAGAATATAAAGATATAAGACCAAACATAATGAGAATAAAAAATATACAAGCATGCGTGTGACGTTGCAACGAGGAGGATTTTTATGGTAGCTGAAACGAGCACATTGATTACGGCTACACAAACAGTATTGCGTGATATCGCGAAACATTCGAATGCGCTCGCAACGGGGTTGCAAAACGCGGCACCACCACAGCAGAGTGCCAGTGCAGGCAATTCAATTTTTTATTTGACAGAGGTCTCTGCACAACTACTTGACGTGTGTCGTTCAATGGATGAGTTATCATCGGTAACTTCATTAGATAAGTAATTAGTGTTGTTTAACGAATTAATGAGAGCAAGTTCAGGCATGTCAATCAACGAGAAAGAACAGCGTATAAAATTACTAGACAGGATTCGCGATATGGTGGCGCGTGATGAATCTTTGCGTGCAAAATACCAAGTGGGAGATAAGTTTCGTTTTGTGCGCGATCGTTTGCAAGCCTTGCTCAGTCAGTTAGAGCTACACGCAGAAAGCAAGCAAGCCGAAGAAGTAAAGCGTGAAGTAGTTGCTACAGCAGCGGCTGACGAAGTGCTTTTGTATGTTTATCTTTATAATGCGCAAGGCGTGACGCTACAAACCTGGGTTAATATGTTAACGCCGAAATTGTTTTATGAGTATAGTGTTAATCGACCTATTTATCTTGATAGAACGCATATTGAATCATTGATTCGCTCCAAAAATAATCCAATGCAGCATGCCTTCTTGACAGTTGTTGTGAAACAGAATCTTCTTGTCCAAAATGAAAATCCACCCAAAGACGCATTAGGGCATACCATTGTGAAAGTGAAAGAGGGATCGCTTAAGTTTGAGCGTTTTATTTCACTGACGCATAATGAGAATGATTATCTTCTTCAAGAAAATGGTACGCTTTCTAAAAAAAATGCCTAGCGTCGTCGACCACTACCCGGTGAATTAGGCTCAAAAATTTCATCTATTGCATCTAGAAGAGGGTCTGCATTTTTTTCAGTCTGTGTTGTTTTTGCCGAATTTTGTTGGCTAGCAGGATTTTTTGCAAGAAATTGCCGTTCGATGCCGGGGTTATGTTGTGCGCCAGTTCTTAGCCAGCCTTGCGCTTTCACTGCTTTGATAAATTCCGCACTTTGCAGCTTTAGCTTGGGTTGTGTGAGATCTGTGTCAATATTGAGAATATCTATACTTTTTAATTGCTCTTCTTGCTTGGTGGCTGTTTCTTTATGTAGTGTTTCGAGAGTACCGTGTTGATCAAGAGCCGTTTTCTGGAGTGCGGCTTCATGGTCTCTGGCAGCGATAAAGGGTGATGTGGGCGGTTTTTTGCTTTGATAATTTAAAAAGCTGTCACGTTTTTTGGGATCAATGTATTGTTGCCGATGTTTTGTTTCGGCATCTTGTTTTTGTTCTTTTTTCTCAAGTAATTTGTCAGTAGTGAGTTCATCTTTTTTCTTTTCTTCGATATCCAGTTCTTGTTTGTTTTTAACTGTTTGTTTTTTTTCAATATCAATATGAATTTTTGATTTGGCGTCTATCTTTAAACCGGTTGAGCTACTCGAGTGGCGTTCATCGTCTTGCTCGGGAATAACAATGACTTTACCCAATCCACTGCCGCGGCAGGTTGAGCACACGTTACCATAAGACGAGCCTTCAGGGCCGTTAATTTGCAAAAAGGCAGCAAGCTGCTTTTCTAAGCCGCAACTAATACAGGTTTTGGATATATTGCTGTCTTTTACCATAAGAAATATTTTTACAATGACCGTGTCGTGCCCAAACTCGTAATATATCATAGTCGAGCTATCAGGTCAGCCCTGTTTGCACAATTTTTATATGGTGTTGTTGAAAGCAATGCACGGGGTCGATATCAAAACGGGCAATTACTGCCTAACCGATTAAAACAAAGAGGATTTTCTTGCTTGGCTGGTATAGATTGGATATCCTCGGAACTTTGTTTGAAACTGTTTATGCTCTCGATACAGGTAGAGCGAGATATAGAGGAATAAATAATAAAATGGAGAATAAAAAAATGACAAAAGGGCCATCATTACAAGATCCTTTCTTAAATACACTGCGTAAAGAAAAAATTCCTGTTTCGATTTATTTAGTAAATGGAATTAAGTTACAAGGATTGGTGGAGTCATTCGATCAGTTTGTCGTGTTACTCAAAAACACGGTGAGCCAAATGGTCTATAAACACGCTATTTCGACAGTCGTTCCATCGCGTAATGTTGCATCACCATTAGATTACAGTAATAACAATGGTAGTGGCCATGCTCCTACGCCTGCTGCAGATCCGAGCGCAAAAGAATAATCAAGTTCAGTTGGTGGTGAGGATAGCATATTGATTGATCGCCCTGAAGGCGGTGAAAGGGCCGTTTTAGTCCATGTTGATTTTCCTGCAGAGGGTATGCAAGAAGATTTAGCTGAGTTCAAAGAATTGGTTCGTTCTGCTGGTGCCGATGCGGTTGCTGTGATTGCGGGTGTGCGTCACGCTCCTGAACCTAAGTATTTTGTTGGTACGGGTAAAGCGGATGAGATTCGTGCCTGTGTTGCTGCACATAAAGCGGATATTGTCATTTTCAATCATAAATTATCACCCGCTCAAGAGCGTAATTTAGAGCGTTTGCTTAGCTGCCGTGTCATCGACCGGACTGGATTAATTCTTGATATTTTTGCGCAGCGTGCTCGTAGTTTCGAAGGAAAATTGCAAGTTGAGTTGGCGCTTTTAAAGCATATGTCAACGCGCTTAGTGCGTGGTTGGACGCATTTAGAAAGACAGCGTGGCGGCATTGGTTTGCGAGGTCCGGGTGAAACGCAGCTTGAAACGGATCGTCGATTAATTCGGGGACGGATTAAATTGATTACTCAGCGCTTAATCAAAGTACGTCAGCAACGAGAACAAGGTCGCCGTGCTAGGCAAAAAGCCACTATTCCTACAGTGGCTATCGTTGGGTATACCAATGCAGGAAAATCAACCTTATTCAATCGCCTGAGTGGTGCAGAAGTGTATGCGGCGAATCAATTATTTGCGACGTTAGATCCCACGTTGCGACGGATTCAGTTGCATGAATTAGGTCCGGTGATAGTAGCTGATACGGTCGGTTTTATCCGACATTTACCGCATGATCTCGTAGAGGCTTTTCGTGCGACGCTCCAAGAAGTTTCAGAGGCGGATGTGTTATTGCATGTTGTGGATGTTCATGATGAACGGATGCAAGAAAATATCGAGCAAGTGAATCACGTTTTGGCTAATATTGGGGGTGCAGAAGTTCCCCGGATACTTGTTTTTAATAAAATAGATTTATGTCCTGGTATGCTAGCTCATGTCGAGCATCATAAAATAGAACAATTCACACGGGTGTGGGTATCCGCCCAAGCTAACCAAGGGATAGCTGAGTTAGAGACGGCCATGATCGAGGTATTGGGGCGGGACTTAGTGGAGCGAGAATTGGTTCTGTCGCCCAGTGATGCGCGTTTGCGAGCAGCCTTCTACGCATTAGATGCCGTGTTATCAGAAAAAATTGATGACGATGGTTGTTATCACTTGCGAGTTAGGTTGCCGAAAGCCGAGCTAGAAAGATTGTTCCGCTAAAAATAAACCAGAGTTGTTGCGTCCAGCTTCATTGCCAACTAAAATCCACTGTTTACTAGACTAGATGCAATATCAGACGGAGAGCGCCATGGCGTGGAATAAACCCGGTGGAGAGAGTGGAGATCAGGATCCATGGGGTGGGGGTAATAAAAAACAAAGCCCTCCGGATCTGGACAAGATTTTAAGTGAATTTATCAATAAGTTACGTTCGTTTCTGCATTTCAACAACAAAATACCCAATAATAATTGGCAACCCGCATCACCCAAAGAATATGGGTTTGGCGCTGGGTTAATTGGTTTAGTGGTAGTACTGCTGTGGTTATTATCTGGCTTATTCATCGTGAATCCAGCAGAGCAAGCGGTTATCCTTCGATTTGGTCAATATTCAGACACGCCTGGGCCTGGATTACATTGGATGGCACGGTTTATTGATACCAAGTATTTAGTGGATGTTCAAAAAATTAATTCGTTTGCATTGCAAGGCGACTTTTTGACGAAGTCTGCAGAGCAGGGAGATTTACCTAACCAATATGCTGTAGATGCTAAAACATTGGCTGCCAATGCTGTGTCAGGCGATAAATCAAAGAATTTGGTAGATGTTGAAATGACCGTTCAGTATCGCATTAGTGATCCGCGTGCATTTTTATTTCATGTGGTTGATCCTGACGATACGATTAAGGAAGTGGCATCGGGTGCTTTGTCTGAAGTCGTGGGGCAAATGAAATTAGACGATGTGTTAACAACGGGCCGTGAGATGCTGGGCTCGGGTGTTTTGGAGCGTACGAAAAAAGTTTTAAATTCTTATAGCGCTGGTTTAGAAGTGACAGCAGTGACGTTACGTAAAGTCCAAGCGCCAGATCAAGTGCAAGCCGCTTTTAATGATGTGAATCGTGCAGAGCAAGATAAAGCGACTTACATTCAACAAGCCCAGGCGTATGCAAGTAAAGTCGTACCGCTGGCGCAAGGTGTTGCTGCTCGTACACTAGCAGATGCAACCGGCTATCAACAGCAAGTGGTTTTATCTGCACAAGCACAAGTTGCAAAATACGAAGCATTGCTAACAGTTTATAAAACATCTCCTGATGTGACACGCGAACGCATGTATTTAGAGATGATGCAGAACATGCTGCAAAACACAACCAAGGTATTGGTAGATGCGAACACGGGTAACAATATGCTGTATTTACCCATTGATAAAGTGATGCAGGCTGCACGACAAGAAGATGTATCGACAGAAGCAACGCCATCGTCGACGATGTTGGCGGCGACACAAGCCGGTGATGCAGCGGGCACACAGAGCTCCACGAATGCAGACCCATCAACTGGGGCAGAGGTGAAATAAATGGCGCTAAATAGAATCATGTCAACGTTTGCTATTGCGGTGCTTTTACTGTTTGTGATGCTGAGTGCATTTACAGTAGAAGAAGGGGAAAGCGCATTAATTTTACGTCTCGGTAAAATTGTCGATAGCGGTAGCTCAGATACGCCTTTGACGTTGGGGCCTGGGTTACATTTCAAGGTGCCTTTCTTAGATCATGTGCGTTTGTTTGATGCGCGCATGCAACAGTTAGCAACATCTTCATCACAACCGCTCGTGGTTGTGACGAAAGAACAAACGTATTTGCAGGTAGAATATTTTGCTAAATGGCGCATTAGTAATTTATCGAAATTTTATACCAGTACCAGTGGCAGTGTCAGTTGGGCAGAGAATCTGCTCGAGCAACGATTGAATGACATCGTGCGTGCTGAATATGGTAAGCGTACGAGTGATGAAGCTGTTTCGATCGATCGTGCAGCCATGATGGCATCGATTCGCGAGCAAGCTAACAAGGTGGGTCAAGATCAAGGTATTGAGGTGCTGGATCTTCAAATCCAACAAATTACCTTGCCACAAGAAATTCTGGGTTCTGTATTTAAGCGCATGAGTGCAGAGCGTAAGCAATTTGCTGAAGCTAAGCGTGCCGAGGGAATTGAAAAGTCCGAAGAAGTTAAGGCGCTGGCCGATCAACGAGTCACAGTTATTAAAGCGCAAGCGGTGATGAAGGCAGCGACGATTCGGTCGGAGGGTGATAAAGATGCGGCAGATATTTTCGCGAAAGCCTATAATGCCGATCCGAATTTTTATGCCTTTTATCGTAGTTTAGAAGCGTATACCAAGAGTTTTAGTAAAAAGAGTGATGTATTGGTCTTGAAACCAGAAGGACAGTTCTTTCATTATTTTCACGGTTTTAATCAGGCGGCGACGCCAGTAGCCGCTGTCGCTAAGAAGCGGTGACACATGATGAGTCAATTATTTTTTATTGGTGTAGCGTTGGTGATGGTGTTTGAAGGGATCTTACCATTTTTGTCACCGCGTTTGTGGCGTCGAACCATGCAACAAATGATGATGCAGGGCGATCGTACACTACAAGTGATGGGTTTTATCAGTATGGTGCTTGGCGTCATTTTACTATATTGGGTTCATTAATTATTTTCTTTATTTATATAAAAATTGTAGGGTGGACCCCATTTAAAAGCATAACGGGGTAAACTCCGCGCAGCGTATTGATCAATGTAATATTTTTGAGTTGGGGATTTTGTCATGGGTAAAAGTATTGTCATTTTAGGTAGTCAGTGGGGCGATGAAGGCAAAGGTAAAATTGTTGATTTGCTGATGAAAGACGCATCTGTTGTTACGCGTTTTCAAGGCGGTCACAATGCGGGTCATACACTGGTTATTAATGGCGAAAAAACCGTGTTGCGTTTAATTCCATCTGGTATTTTGCATCCCCATGTGCAATGTTTGATTGGTAATGGTGTGGTATTGTCGCCGACGGCATTGCTACAAGAAATTAGTGAGTTAGAGCAACGTGGTGTTGCTGTGAAAGAACGTCTGCGCATCAGCGAAGCCTGTGTGTTGATTTTACCGTATCACGTGGCGTTGGATTTGGCGCGAGAAAAAGCACGCGGTAAAGCCGCTATTGGTACAACGGGTCGTGGTATTGGTCCTGCGTATGAAGATAAAGTTGCCCGTCGTGCGTTACGTTTTGGAGATTTGTTCGATACAAAACGCTTCACTGCAAAATTAGAAGAAGTATTGGATTATCACAATTTCGTGCTAAAGAATTATCATCAACATGAGCCGGTGGATTTCCAACAATTATTAGCAAGTACGTTGGCATTAGTTCCACAATTAGAATCTATGCGGGCAGATACATCGGCATTGTTAGCGGCATATCGCCAAGCAGGTAAACATATTTTATTTGAAGGTGCGCAAGGGACATTATTAGATGTGGATCATGGTACCTATCCGTTTGTCACGTCATCGAATACGGTGGCAGGTGCCGCTTGTGTCGGCACTGGCTATGGCCCGCGACATTTGGATTATATTTTAGGTATTACGAAAGCATACACAACACGTGTTGGCTCAGGACCTTTTCCAACAGAATTACAAGATGATACGGGTAAGCACTTAGCGCAACGCGGTAACGAATTTGGTTCGGTGACAGGTCGGCCACGTCGGTGTGGCTGGTTGGATATGGTGACATTGCGTCGTTCTATTCAGTTAAATAGTTTTTCGGGTTTGTGTATCACGAAATTAGATGTGATGGATGAATTACCCACCGTGCGCATTTGTACCGCATACAATTTGCACGGCAAGAAAGTGCTGGAATTACCAACGGAAGTGACAGATCTTGCGGCCTGTGAGCCTATTTATGAAGATTTGCCAGGTTGGCAGCAGTCTACGGTGGGCGCAGAGAGCTTTGATAAACTTCCTAAAAATGCACAGCAATATTTAATGCGTATCCAAGAGTTAGCGGGTATTCCACTTGATATGATTTCAACAGGACCTGATCGCGTGCAAACAATTGTAGTGAAGCATCCATTTAGTTAGTTGATGAGGTAATGTAGGGTGGACAAATGAGCATCGCGACGTGTCCACTATTGATTGCTAGTGAAAGTGCAGATTTAGATAAAAAATCAATACCGAGGAGAGGACTTGAACCTCCACGGGGTTTCCCCCACAAACACCTGAAGCTTGCGTGTCTACCAATTCCACCACCCCGGCATGAGCGTGCACTTTACTGATTCTGGCTTTTCTTGTCAAATTGAATCCTCTCTCTGCCTTTTTTGTCTCCCGATGCGCATTTTTTAAAATATGCAGTATACTCTGAATAGTTTTCAGGAAATGGAATACGAAATTTATAAAAAAACTGGAACAATAAAATGGAATCACATAAAAATCCGTTGGATTTAAGTCTGCTGCCCTGTATTCAATTGCGTGGTGTAGGCAAGAATACGGCAGACAGGTTGGCACATTTAGGTATTCACTGTGTGCAAGATTTGTTATTTCATTTGCCATCACGCTATCAAGATCGCACCCGTGTTTTCCCGATTACCACAGTGAGTGCAGGCGATCATGTTGTGATTGAAGGTCTCGTTGAAAATGTATCTATGCCGAAAGGCGGTCGTACGCGTTTGCTTTGTGAAGTGCGCGATCCCTCGGGCCGTATTCATTTACGTTTTTTTTATATTAATGCGTTGCAAGTGAAAACCTTGCAGCCCGGTGTGCGTGTACGATGTTTTGGGGAGGTCAGGCGCGGTACACACGGCTTAGAAATGATTCATCCAGAATATCGCTTATTAACGACAGACACTCTGTTGCCCGTGGATGAAACGTTAACGCCGATTTATCCGGCAACGGATGGTTTAAGCCAATTAACGTTTCGTAAATTGACCGATCAAGCCTTAGCGTTATTAGAAAATGGCGGTGTGTTACAAGATATTATGCCGACGAGTTTATTACAGAAGCATGCGTTTCCAGCATTAAAAGATGCATTGAGTTTCGTGCATCGTCCACCACCGGATGCACCGGTTGATCAACTGATGGAGCGTGAGCATGTTAGTCAAAAGCGTTTAGTATTCGAAGAGTTATTAGCGCATCGCTTGAGCTTATTACATTTAAAAAATACTTTTCAGATACAAAAAGCATTATCTATTCCACAAAAAGATTCTTTAACACAGCAATTTATTACTGCCTTGCCTTTTGCCTTAACTGCTGCGCAAGTGCGAGTCACGGAAGAAATTTATGCGGATTTGCAGCAGCCGCATCCTATGCTGCGTTTGGTACAAGGTGATGTGGGGTCAGGTAAAACAGTCGTTGCTGCATTGGCTATCTTGCAAGCTATCGAAAATAATTATCAATGTGCGATTCTCGCGCCGACAGAATTGCTGACAGAGCAACATTATCGAACTTTTCAGAAATGGTTTTCACCGTTGAATATTAATGTCGTGATGTTGTCAGGGAGTATGAAGAGTTCTGCGCGGCAAAATACGTTAGCTACTCTTGCCAATGGTGAGGCGCAAGTTGTGTTAGGAACGCATGCCCTTTTTCAAAAAGGCGTTGAATTTCATAAATTGGCATTAATTGTTGTTGATGAACAGCATCGTTTTGGTGTTCAGCAGCGCGCGATGTTACGCGAGAAAGGTAGTTACGAAAATTGTTACCCACATCAACTTATCATGACCGCTACACCTATTCCGCGAACACTGGCCATGAGTGTTTATGCTGATTTGGATTATTCTGTGATTGATGAATTGCCGCCCGGCCGCACGCCTGTGACAACAACAGTCATTACTAATTTACGCCGTGAAGAAATTTTAAATCGCATTCATGATGCATGCGCTGCTGGTCGACAAGCTTATTGGGTTTGCACATTGATCGAAGAATCAGAAGTATTGCAATGCCAAGCAGCCGAAAATACGGCACAAGAGATGAAAGCTATTTTTACGGAATTAAAAATTGGTTTAATACATGGCCGCATGAAATCAGCCGAAAAAGATGAAGTCATGACAGCATTCAAGAAGGGTGATTTACATTTACTAGTCGCAACCACGGTCATAGAAGTGGGGGTGGACGTTCCCAATGCGAGTTTAATGGTTATCGAAAACGCAGAGCGACTCGGATTAGCGCAGTTGCATCAATTGCGTGGACGTGTGGGACGTGGTGCTGTGGCCAGTCATTGTGTGCTGTTGTATCAATTTCCTCTATCCAATTTAGCAAAAGCTCGTCTGGCAGTCATGCGTGAAACTACCGATGGATTTAAGATCGCGCAGCGTGATTTAGAAATCCGTGGCCCTGGTGAGGTATTAGGAACGCGTCAAACAGGCGATGTATCGTTACGGATTGCTGATTTGGTGCGAGATAGTGATTTATTGCCGGCAGTGACTCAGGCAGCTACTATCTTGATTAATCAACATAGCGATATTGTTTCTCCTCTTATTAAGCGTTGGTTGCGTGACGCTGTGAAGTATGGGCACGTTTAGATCATCTGTGCTTGAATTTTTCGAGTAAAAATAAAAAGGCCTGTTAGGCCTTTTTTCTTAACTAAAATTTGTTAGTATTAATTTATTTTTTAGATCGGGGGTCCCGTGTTGACGCTAGAAGATGGGTATGAAAGCGATTCTAGTCATGATGAACTTGTCGAAAAAGATTGGCATACACAAATGATTGAAGATATGGATCGAGCGGCTGGGCAAGCAGAAGAGGATCGAGAAGCGGAAGATTTCGCAGAAATTTTAGCTCATCATCATGAAATTCAGGAAATTCAGGCAGAGTTCATGGATGCTGCTGTTTCCTTGCCATTTTACGAGGGAATACTTGATGACGATGAATCTTCTTATCGGGAATTGACTACGACCGAAGAAGCTGAGGTTGATGCCTTTGTTCAACAAGCAGATCCCGAACAGGAAGCAAGGGATGAATTCGAATTAATTTTTGCTGAGATTTCTAAATTGAATGACCAGCTTGAGCGTGATCTTCAGTTATTGCAGCCAAAGAAAGCGAGTGTTGATCAGTGGACCGAGAGCTTGAAAACGCTATGGAAGACAAGTGATTCGGCTGTTATGGCGGAGATGATGATCAACGATGAGGCATCTCGACGTCTCTTGAAGATAGAGGAAGAAAGGCGGGAGCTAGAGTCGGCACATGTGGAAAATATGGCTCCCATAAGAGCCAAGTTGGAGAGAAACCCTTATTACCAACAATTGCAGCGTAATCTTGACGAATATCGTCATGATCAAGAAGTCTGTGTGCAGGAAGAGTGGGATCGCGTATTGGAAGAAGCGCAACGAGCTGCTGAACGGCTAGTACAAGAAGTCTGTTGGTACGAGCAACAAGAAGAACTACAGCAATGGGAGCAAGATCTGCATGAAAAAGCAGAGAGAGATCGCATCGCTGATGCGGATCGAGCAAGTTTTGAGCGCAAAGCAAAGTTAGATTCAAATCCAAAATTCAAAGTTTCCGCAAAAGAAAGTGAATTAGCTCGAGCCAAGAAAAAAGAATGGTTTGACGCCGGTTATTCCAGTAGCCGCATTAAAAAAATGTTAGTAAAAGAGAAAATTACTACACCCCAACGAAATCGTAAGGAAAAACTCGAAACAACCTTGGCGGATCGTCCCGACAAGGCTGTCACAAAGTACCGTGCAGTCAAGGAAGCTTTACAATCCTCTGGGTTATGGTTGTATCAAGGCAAGGTATATGACATATATGAGCCAGGAAAGGATGAAGAGATGGAAGAAGAAGCTGCGATTGGTAGCTCTTTAAAGCAACGTTAGAATTTGTTTTACGCAAATTGTTTAATTAAAGTGGAGACAAAATGGCCCCATTAGAGCAAAGCCTGGAAATTATTCGCCGTGGCACAGAAGAAATTCTTTTAGAAACGGATCTAACTGAAAAATTAAAAACAGGTAAACCTCTGCGAGTGAAAGCAGGTTTCGATCCGACGGCCCCCGATCTTCACCTGGGCCATACGGTTTTATTGAACAAAATGCGCCAATTTCAAGACTTAGGTCATGAAGTTATCTTTCTGATTGGTGATTTTACCGGCATGATTGGCGATCCTTCCGGTAAAAATGAAACACGCCCACCGCTAACACGTGAGCAAGTCGAAGAAAATGCGGTCACCTATAAAAAACAAGTCTTTAAAGTGTTGGATCCCAATAAAACGAAAATCATGTTTAAC
>JABDGK010000031.1 GCA_013286085.1 Gammaproteobacteria bacterium
TTTCATCACCGACATAAAATGCCTCTGCTGGTACAATATGGTATTTTTTCATGATTCTTTTCAACACGCGTTTCTTACCAAAAAAATTGGATTCCATATGCACAAATGTAAATAATTCATCTAGAGTGTGATGTTTGAGCCAGCTCAACACGTTGTCTTTTGAGTTCGACGTTAAAATCCCTAAAAGTACACCCGCTCGGCAAAGCTGGCGCAATACTTGTGGAAGGTTCTCGAAGGAGGGCAAAGCTTGAATATCCGCATGAATAAACTTACGTGCTTTTTGAATGACCTTAGGCAACTTATACAGCGGAATCCGCAAGAACTTAATCAACTCACGTGAATTCAGGTTCCGCAAACCCTCAATTTCATCTGTGCTCACTTTGCGAAAATTAAACTCGTCTGCCAAGATATTAAATTTATCGATGACATTACAAAAGCTATTCACCAAGGTGCCATCAAAATCAAAAATTAAATACATAAACCATTACCATGCACAGTGACAAGAAACGCGGTGGACAAAGCGCAGCGTGTCCACCAATTTAGTGATTAGAAATCAATAAGATAGCTGATTCAACCTGTCGCTTTTTTAAATTGGGGGTTTATTCTACCAGATATAGCGAATGCTGTACTAGAGAACAATATCCTTCGATACAATCTCAATTTCAGCATTTTCACGACGCACAACCAACAAGGTATATTCCGGCACTTCAACCCAGGTTGTCGCATCTTCGGTAAGCGGCTCAGAAGCGATAATAATACTGGATTTTTTACCAGAGGAACGCATTTGATATTGGTTATCATACAAGCCATAGTTTTCACCATAGGTGTACCACAAAGAATGATAAGCAAAATGCGTGGAAGGCGGTGCATCAAATGGCAGCCAACCGAAATCAAATACAAAGCGCGTTACCGCAATAAACTCACCATTGGTAATAAATAAATTCACGGGGGATGCGATGTGAATAGCGTGTTTATGCCGTGCACGCTCAATGATGCTTAATGTATTGAGAATAGCTTGCATAATATGATCGGTTGCATGCGGCTCTGTCGGACTCAAACTTAACAGTTGTGAAATAAATACAGCATAGATCCATTCACTGTCTGTGGTGCCGTGAATATATTGTCTAAAATTGGGATGCACACTGTCCAACAAATCAAACTTTATTTTTTCAAATTCACTTAATGCACCATTATGTGCTAACGCAATATTCGTGTGTGGAAATATAAATGGATGCACATTTTGGGATGAAACGGTTTCATGCGGATCATAAGACACACCGCGAATATGGGCTAAAAAACAATGGGGATTGATTTTATCAGCGATGTTACGGAGATTGCCATCATAAAATGGTAAGTTTGTAGTTTTATAAACATGTGGTAACACGGGATTGTGAGAAGCCGCTTCCCACGCCACGATACCGAATCCCGCTAAATTCAATAAATGCGACATATAACGTGGATGATAAGTTTGTTTTACAAAGGAATTATCTGGTTTATATAGCAGCTCGTCTGCTGCAATCGGCTCACCTAGATACGATAACATTCGACACATAGAGGCATCACCTATTATATAATTCACTATGCAAGCGTATATCTAACTTATCTGCCGCTTGCGCCAAGTTCGCCCATGATCGACACATGGCATCATACAAATAATACCAAATATCGATTTTTGTATTTTTTAACTGTGCTAATTTCTCTGCTGGAATTTTTAAAAAAATGGCATGTTCGCACGTGGTAAAATCAATTAGCATCGACATATCCTCATGAAATGTCATACCACAAAAAACACTGAACGGTGACAACACAGATAACTTGGCCGCTTTACCGCCCGAGCGCACACTCGACAATACTGCACCACGCAAGATAAGATAAAAATCTGCGGTTTTTTCGCCTTCTTTAATCAGGGGACAATGACGTGGCGCATCGTAAAGATCCATGTATTGCAGCAGAAACAAAAAATCTTCTTCGCTGAGCAATCGAAAGAAATCTAAACGCTGCAATTGATCCACTTGAATCATTGCACTTTCCAATGTGATTTTTTTAGGATTTGTTAATGAATGCAGCACTTCGTCAAAAATAGAAATAGATAACATTTTCGATTGATGCATCACCTGGGTAATTTTGCTGTGCATCATTTGCAAGTGCAACAATACATTTTCGATGAGAGACACATTAATTTTATGCTTTGTCTCCGGAGAAAAAACTCCCAACATAGCAAAATAAGTATTGGGTATAAAAATACATTTTGTTTCTATTTTTGCGATGACAGAGACTGCGCTCACAGGATCAACGATTAAACCAGATTCACCGACAAAATCACCATCACTTAACGTCGCTAAATTAATAACGCCCACACCAATCACTTTTGCCAGAACCGAAACAGCACCCGTCATGACGATGTAAACACCATCACTTCTTTTACCTTGTTGCAATAACATATCAGCAGCATTGAATATAATAATTCTACTATAATTAAGTAGCATATCTAACTCTTGCAACTCCAGATGTTTACAGAGTTTTGTTTTTAACAATGCCATTTTCAATTCAGGATTTATCATATACGTTACCTATTATCTGCCCATAATTGACATCCTTCTCGGACAACTTCAGGCAGTGAATGAAGTCGATGACAAGCATTTCGAATTATTGTTGCATCATCTTGCTTATGGATAATATTTTTCTTCACAATTTGCAGATAATCTTCAATATCCAATTGTGCCGCATAAGACTGAATATCTTGTAACGTCCCTAACATGTCATCACCAATCAAACAGCTTTTTAGCGTGACCGGATCAATAAATTTTCCAGCAAATCCATAACGGCTTGCCTGAAAACGATTGGTCGTATAAACATCATATACATTTGGTTTTAAATCCCAGGGTCTTTCTTGAGAAATATAAGCAGCAAGCGCTTGCGCATACGCCGCAATGATAACTGCTCGTCGCATCGTGAGAGGGGAATCACAGACTCTGATTTCAACCGTCCCGTATTCCGGTTTAGGACGTATATCCCAGTAAAAGTCCTTCATACTCGAAATAATACGCAAACGCCGCATTTTCAGATAATACGCCGAAAATTCTTCCCATGTTGTGACAAACGGCATCACACCACTTAATGGAAACGCATTAAAAACACTCACACGTGAAGAATGAAATCCGGTGTCAATACCTTGATAAAAAGGAGAGGATGCACTCAAGGCAATAAAATGCGGCACAAAACGCGACAAGGCATGCGTGAGATAAATAGCATCATCACCGTTTTTGCAACCAATATGAATATGTTGGCCAAAGACGGTAGATCGCTTCGACAAATATCGATAGACATGCGATAAATTTTTATAACGCTTGGTGGGAAAAATTTTTTGTAAAGACCATTGTTGAAAGGGATGCGTCCCGCCACCTGAAATTCTAACGCCATACTGGCGGCTGAGCTCCAGCAAAAAATCATGGATAACTAAAAATTCTTGTTCTAATCCGCGTGGCGTGGAATGAATGGAGGAATTTATTTCTATCATGCTTTGGGTGATTTCAGGCTTGATCTTCTCTTGGTACGTACTTTCGCCCACACCACGTAATAACTCTTTGGCACGACTCGTCAAATCAAAGTTAAATGGATCCACCAGCTGGAATTCCAGTTCCACACCGATGGAAACAGGCAGTGATGACTTGAATGGGACTATTCTCATACCTTCAATTATAACCCTCCCCAATCACTTCAGGGGGAAAACTGGATTAACTGATGGATCCTATTGAGAAATCACACAAATTTATAAGCAAATGACGCAACTAGTTGATAAGTATAGGGAGAGATTTTGTTACCACAGGCGGTAAAAGACTGATACTGACTATAGACATACTCACCACGCAAGTCTAAGTCTTTACCTAAACTGAGCGCCATCCCTACACCTAACTGACCACCCGTCGCTGTATTCGTTGTTTTAGACGTAGCTGAAAAAATCGGGGTTTGACTTAATTCAAATTGGGTACGCACAACGCCGATTCGTCCATACAATAATGTATCGGGTGTGATTTTTACCCCGGGCATCGCCCCTAGGCCATAACTATAAGATGAACGCATTTTGACGGTTGTGCCAACCGTATCAATAACTTTATTACTGGTACGTATTGCATTAATATTAAAAAATCCTTCACCGCCTAGGTAAAATCTCTCGCGGAATAACGCACCATAACCACCCAAGATACCGAGATTTTCGCCTGTCATACCAAACTGTGTTCTTACCCCAATTGGATTGGTTAGCCGCCAATCGCCCCCGGCATTCACCCCAAGTTGCACACCCACATAAGGTGCAGATTGTGCAGCAAAGCTATGCATACTGGCTACAGATAGCAATAGCATGACAAAAATCTGTGTATTTATTTTTCTCATTATAACATCCCACGCCTAATCCTGCTTCAGGCCGAGGATTGTAGCATTGTTGGCGTGTCGTGCCAGGTTTTTGTTTCAATAAATATATCGCAAACAAAAATGTGCCAAGATTTTCAGCGCGTCTTTCGCAGCTTGATTAGCAGCCACCACACCGCCATAGGGTGAGTTTTGTGGTGCAGGCTCAACAACAGAAATATCTTGTGATGCGACAATATGATTATCGACTAACTTAATCAATTGCACACGCAACTTCAAACGAAACACACTCGGTGATTGCGTGAAATCTTGCGTGAACTGTAGCAATTGCGTATTCACTTGATAGTCAAAGCGGCCTGCATTTTGTGAAGAACTCACAACACGGAAGTCATGTGTTGCTTGCAATGTGTCAACAATAAGCGGCTGCAACATTTGCGCTGGTGTTTCTATCCAACTATTTTTCACAAAATAACTAATCTGATAAGGAGATAACATATAAGACATATCCGGCGTACTATACAACGGTCCCGCTTCAGGTAGTGAGACGAATACATTGCTTACATGATGATGCGTTACATTCCTCGACAATGCTGGCACCGAATTGACAATATACGTTTGCGATGGCCCAACTTGTACGGGTGAGCAGCCTACCAATCCCAACCCCAAACAAATACCCACACTCATTTGAATAAAATGCTTCATGGTTATTCCCCTGGACCTAAAGTGCGTTGCGCTTTACCTCGAATCAGCACGGCAGGATTTTGTTTTAACTCGCGTGATACTGCCGAGAAATTGGCAACAGCATCGTTCGCCGAAGGCAACGTTTGTGTTGCTAGAATATGCATAGCATCGCCACTTGACTGCATGAATGGTGCAAATTGCCTGCTGGCATTCGCTGTGTTATGTAAGATTGCGTTTAATTGTTCGCTATTTGCTGACATAGTGCCGGTTATTTGACGGATATTAATAAGCGTTTCTTTGATTGCGCGTAAATTCTCTTGATCTAACAACGTACGGATTGACTCACTCACACGATGAATATTCTCACTCAACCTCGTGATTGCCTTATCAATCCGCACTAGAAATGACGGTGAAGTGGCTATCACAGGATATTTTTGGCCTGGCAATGCAACTAACGGTCTATCATCTTCGCCTTTATTTTGTAAAGCCAAAAAAGCAATCCCTGTTAATCCTTTGACATTCAGTGTTGCCATCGTACCCTGCGTGATTGGGGTGTTTTTCTTGATTTCAAGCAAGAGTTCGACTAAGCGAGGATTATCAGCATTTAACTCGATACTTTTTACAGATCCCACACTGACACCATTATATTCAACCGTAGAATCGATACTAAGACCACTCACCGACTCTGTCATATAAACTTTATATAATGTGTATTGATCAATAGAGAAACCAGACGACAACCAGATAACAGCCAAGACGATAAACGCCATTAGCGTAACTACAAAAACACCTACAGCAGTATAGTTAACATTAGTATCCATAGTTAGTCATACATCCTCTTTACTATCCTTCCACGCGGACCGTTAAAGTATGCCTGCACAAGTGGGTGAGAATTCTTTGCTACCTTCGCCACCGTATCGACACACAATACCCTGCCCTCACCCAAAATTGCAACGCGGTTTGCGACATGCCACAAGCTATCTAAATCGTGTGTCACCATGACAATCGTCAATCCCATGGTGGCTTGCAAATCTAATACCAATTCATCAAACGCCGCCGCACTATCTGGATCTAAACCCGATGTTGGCTCATCTAAAAAAACCAACTCAGGATCCAGCACCAGTGCTCGCGCCAATCCGGCACGTTTTTGCATGCCGCCACTCAATTCCGATGGATATTTATTAGCGGCATCGACTGGCAATCCCACTAATAAAATTTTTAATAACGCTAATTGATTAATTGTATCACTATCTAATGTTGTGTGCTCATGTAATGGGAAAGCCGTATTTTCTAATACGGTTAATGAACTAAATAAAGCATCTTGCTGAAACAATACACCCCATCGCTTTTGTACCGCCAATAATTCGCCAGGGGTTGCCTTTGTTAATTCAATACCAAATACCTTGATGGACCCCGAATTGACTTTTTGCAGCAGTAACATTTCACGTAGCAATGTTGTTTTTCCGGAGCCACTCCCACCCACAATCGCCAGAATTTCGCCACGCCGCACAGTCAAATCTAAATTTTTGTTGATCCAGGATTCGCCTAGATACGTGCTAACATCAGCAACTTGAATAATGTCATCATTCGTTTTCATAAATGCATCTTACTAAAGATGACGGAAAATATGGCATCCGCAACGATGATAAAGAAAATAGATAATACCACACTACGTGTTGTTTGCTGGCCAACGCTATCAGCACTACCACGCACACGCATTCCCTCAAAACAACCAATTGATGCGATGATTAATGCAAAGACAGGCGCCTTACCTAAACCAATAAACAATGTCTTGAGTGGAATAGCATGCTCAAATCGCAACATAAAATCATGTGGCGTGACACCCAACATATTGTGTGCTGTCAACATGCCGCCAATAATTCCGAACACATTCGCCCACATTGTTAATAATGGCAAGGTGATCGCAAGACCCAGTATTCTTGGCAACAACAGTAACTCAGCCGGCGTGACACCTAACGTATTGAGCGCATCAATTTCTTGGTTAATTTTCATGGTGCCCAACTGAGCCGTGAATGCAGAACCGGTTCGTCCAGCCACCATAATCGCTGTTAGCAAAGGACCAAATTCCCGTAAAACAGACAACCCCAAAAAATCCACAATAAAAACATTCGCGCCATAATTGCGTAGCTGCACCCCCATTTGATAAGTGATGACAACACCAATCATCGAAGAAAGTAACGCGATGATTGGCAGCGCGCGCAGTCCAGTTTTATCAAGCACACTAATAAGCGCAGCCCAACGAAACTTGCTTGCGTGTCGAATCACACGCAAGGCTTCCATGGTCAGCTCACCAATGAAATGGAAGTAATCTAAAAATTCACGCCCCTGTATCACTGCATTGCGACCCAATTTCGCCATCCGGCTTGGCATTGCCTGCTTGGGAACGGGGATAGCAGCCGCACCCTTCTCTTCGATCAACGCTAAAAGTTTTTGATGCTGTTCCGAAAATTTCTGCAAGGTCACCTGACAATGTTGCTTATCAAGCATCTGCATATTTTTACTGAGCAGCCAAGCACCGGCGCTATCCATGCGCACAATGTCAGAACCATTAATGATGAGAGCACCCTGTCGCGGCCAGCGGATTTTTTGTAATTCATGCTTCAACAAAACCAAATTAGCAAGATTCCAATCCCCTTGGCAGATAAGTGCATTTGTTTTGGAATCAAAGCGTGTGAATGTATTTACTTGTGTGGTCATTAGTTATGTCTGATCTGCTGTATGCTGAAGGTATAAAGTATCTCTCGATTTTTTTTCTAATGCAAACAACTACCAACTATTTGGATATTTTTTTAAACACACCCGCGCACTTTGTTGCTTTCGTATCAATTTATCACCATCTGTTGCTTTCACATGAGAAAATAATTTCTATTACACATAGCACAACTGCTTCGTGAAACATACCCTATCTTGCTTTTGTAATACGATTAGTTACAAAGCCAACAACAACTCTTTATGAGAATCAAATCGCTACTTCGAGATGATAACCATGAATGAAAAATCATTTTCATAGAATAAAATTCCTGTTCGCCCACCCAAAACACCCCAATTCAACAAATTTATGGCTTGGTATGAAAATTTTTTTTTGGCGTATTTGCTAACAGCAATCTGGAATTTTTTTTTATTTTCTCTCGAAAAAATAAGAATAAAATGCAAATTCACTTTTTAAATGGCGAGTACAAACAGTCAGTAAAATAAAATTCTTGTGCACACAACGCTTGGCAAAACGAAAGTTCGCAGCTATTATTCTGTTTGGGAATCGTTAAGACAATGTCAGGAAGACACTAATGCACCACCGCAGTCTCACCAACACGATCTATCCACTGTCGGAGAGAAACAAGGTAAAGTGCAACGTAACAGAGATATCTTCCTGATGTTCATTAGTGGTTTCCCTAATGGTTTTACAGTTTAGTCAATGCTAAATTCATTCAACACGGCCAACATGTGGAGATCTGTCATGACTACAGTTAAAAAAGTAAAACGTACAGCTAAGAAAAAAGCTTCGAAAGCTCCTGCAGCTAAGAAGAAAGTTAGGAAGGCAGCAAAGAAAACTGCTAAAAAAGCAGTGAAGAAAGTTGCTGCTAAACGTAAACCAGCTAAAAGAAAAGCTGCTAAAAAGGCAGTGAAGAAAGTTGCTAAGCGCAAACCAGCTAAAAGACGCGCTAAAAAGAAAGCAGCTTAATCAATAAGTTTTCCTGCATAAGGAACTTATTAAAAGGTGGGTTAGTTTACTAACCTACCTTTTTTATTTTATCCAGACTATTTTTGTACTATTTACACCTATTATTCCTAATAAATAATTTACAATCCCATCTCATCTGCTAAAATTCAAATATCAAATAGATACAAATTCTTTTTTTCCGATCAATTCCAAAACAATCAAAGGTTTTTAACAATATGCAAACGGAACTGCACCGCGATGCTTTGCTCGCCACATTACAAGACACCTTTCAATTTCATGATTTTAGACCAGGACAACGCGAAGCACTGACCACTCTCTTAGAAAAAGGACGATTACTCTGCATACAACCGACCGGCTATGGGAAATCACTACTCTATCAATTACCCGCCGTCTTACTCCATGGCATCACCTTAGTCATCTCGCCCCTACTCGCACTCATGCGAGATCAACTACATCAGTTAAATCATCGTTTCAATATTCCAGCCGCCAGCATCAACACCGACCAATCCGATGTCGAAAACTATCAAGCCCGTCAAGCTGCGCAGCGCGGCGACATTCGAATTTTATTTATTGCCCCCGAGCAACTAGAACATACCGACAAGTTTGACTTTCTGTTGCAACTGTCAATTAACTTGATTGTCATTGATGAAGCACACTGTATTTCGACTTGGGGACATGACTTTCGACCCAGTTATCGTCAAATCATTAAGCTTGCCCATCAGTTACTAAAAAATAATCCGCATACCAAGATGCTCGCACTCACCGCAACAGCGAACCAGAAAATCGAACAAGACATCAAACAACAACTCATCATCGACGCACAACCCATTCACGTACATCGCGAAAGCATGAACAGACCCAACATTCATCTTGCCGTCATCCACACGAAAGGCTTGGCTGCCAAACTGACAGCGCTACCCCGCCTTCTCGGCGAATTACAAGGCTGTGGCTTGATTTATTGTGCGACCCGCGAGAACACTGAGATCGTGGCTGAATACCTTAACAGCCAGAACTACAACGTGCTTGCGTACCATGCTGGCATCGAGACTCATCAAAAACGCCAAATTCAAATCGACTTTATGCAAAGCACCGACTTGATTGTTGCTGCAACGAATGCGCTGGGCATGGGCATCGATAAACAAAATTTACGTTTTATTATTCACTTTGATTTTCCAGGCTCAATTACTGCCTACTACCAAGAAGTGGGACGCGCAGGTCGTGACAACTTACCAGCAGATGGCATTTTGTTGTATGATCCCGCCGATAGCCGCATTCAAAAATATTTTATTGAGTCATCACAACCATCATCATCGGATTTTCATTACATACTCGAATGCATCAACACAGTCCAGACGACGGCGAACCTTGCCACATTAAAGCGCCTCTCGGGATTTCATCCCACCCGGTTAACAGTCATTCTGGCTGAGCTAATTGAACAAGGTTTCCTTGAAAAAGTGAGCACGCATGGCGTCATGAGCTACCGCATGATAAAAAAATCGGGCACACCCAACTTACAACGCTACCTGACACAACTCAGCGTCCGCACATCTGAGCTAAGCGCCATACAACGTTATGCTGAAAAAACCGCTGGCTGTTTGATGGTGACACTGCGCCGCGCGCTGGGCGACACCCCGGCTCACACACAACCTTGCTTGCAGTGCAGTACATGTCGCCCACTGCGCTTTCATTATGCGCATGACGCCGACAAGATCATCATGACGACATCATGGCTTAACCACCGCACCATCCCCATTGCGCTGCACCGCAAAATAAAACGTACGGCTGCTGGTTTGGCCGTACTGGATGGCAAACTGCGCTCAGCGGATTTTATTCACTTTATGCGAGAGCGCACCCACGGCACTGCTATCAACAACAGTCTGTTACAACTCCTAAAACAATGCTTAGATAATTTAATGCAGCATTATGGCTTTACATGCATCGTGGCCATTCCATCACGTACATGGCAAGCAAGAGAGAACGTAATAACTCAATTAACAGCACACTTAAAAATCCCAGTCTTCACACAACTACTGCATTGGCATGAACAACCTACCGCTCGTCAAGGCGAACTATTGAATAACGATCAACGACAACATAATGTTGCGATGCACATGCGCTGTCATGACATGGCAGCGCTTCCAGACGGGCCAATCTTGTTATTGGATGATTATATTGGCTCTGGTGCCACACTGAATGAAGCAGCGCGTGCGTTGCGTGAAGAAGCCAAATTATCTAACGAGATTATCCCTTTTACGATTGCGGCGGTTAAATGGCGACTTGGTAAGTGTGGGATGATTTGAGCTTGGACCTACCTGTATTTTTTTCCGAGCCGCGCGCGGCTCTGTAACAACGCAAGAGGCTCTATGATTTACATTGGGTATACAGATTACTGTATCGCTTCGCGATGACATCCCAATCAAATTGCCGAACATTAGCAAGATTTTTTTCGCCGAGCGTTTGACAACGCGCCGGGGAATTCAACAACGGCATCAATGCATCCGCCCAAGCAAGTGGGTCATCTGCCGTAGCAAGCTCGGCTTGCAATCCTAATGATTGCAAATAGCGTGTCGTTGCAGAATCACTTGCCACGAGGATCTTTCCTGCAGCCATCGCTTCAATTTGCACAATACCAAATGGCTCTTCCCACTGACTGGGTTGTGTTGGAAATAACATCAGTTGGCTTTCTGCAATCAATCGATGTTTCGACTCTCCCTTGATATAACCAGTAAAAACCACGCTCTCTGCTGGAATGGCTTGTCCATCCTGATACGCTGTCACCACTAACAAACCCTGTGATCTTGCTTGCTCTTGCAGTGCAACCGCTTCCCTACCATCGCCCGCGATAACCAACGATGTTTTCACACCGCGTTTACGTAATTCCGCATACGCATCAATTAATACATGAAATCCTTTCTCGGGCTCTAATCGACCGATACCCATCATATAATTGTGTGCTGACAACGTTCTTGTTGCTTCCCAGGCAGATAAATCGATTCCATTTGCAATCACAACACTTTTAGTGCGCGTATCAAAAATGTGATGTGAGGCATCTGCCATCATCGGCGTTAAGTGCGACACACCGACAGCATACCGCAAAATCTCACGACAACGACGCTGCACTTTACCACGCTTCATGCGATCTGAATTGGCCGCCGCAATATCGCCGTGGCTCATCACCACATAAGGCAAGCCGGTGCGCTTACATAATTGCAATGCAACAAAGCCGCTGCGATAGGTGCCTTGCGCATGTACTAAATCAATTTTTTCTCGTTGGCATAATTCAATAAGTGGTTGGATTTTTTTGCGGGAAACAAACCAACTGGGTTTAATCACCGGCCCCGAATACGCTGAAATACCATTGCTTAAGAGTGTTGGACCTTGCAACTGATTGTCTGTCTCATTCCCCATATCGTACATCACGATCTCAACACCATAACGTTGCAAGGCAGTCGGCAGAAAATCCAGAAACTCCACCACCCCACCCGCTGTTTTCGCCACGCTATGTCGACACAGGAATAATACCCGCATTGGCTATACCTTTTAATCAAATGAGGCGGCATTTTAAAGGATTTATCCAGCCTCGTAAACGCAGAGAAGTAGCCCGTATGCAGCGCAGCGTAATACGGGATCTGCGAGAGAACATCCCGTATTACGCTGCGCTGCATACGGGCTACGTTAAAAACCGGCTTTTTCTGGCTATCACCCACATTCTCCGCTATCATACCGCCCAAATAAACATCAAAAATAGACCATTTATGACCCAACACACAGCATCACAACCGATTGGCATTTTCGACAGCGGCATTGGCGGCTTGACTGTCGCCCATGCGATTGTCAAACACTTGCCTAACGAAAATATCGTCTATTTCGGCGATACAGCACATTTACCGTATGGGGATAAGTCAACTGCCGCGATCCAAGCTTACTCCGTTAAAATCGCCGACATGCTATTACAACAACACTGTAAATTAATTTTAATTGCTTGCAGCTCTGCCTCCGCTGCGGCCTATGAGCTAGTCAAAGAATATATCGGTGATAAAGCCATTGTGATGAATGTCATTGATCCCACTGTGCACTTCATGCGTGACTCTTACCCACAAAAACATATTGGCTTAATTGGCACACGCCAAACAGTGAACTCCAATATTTATAAGAAAAAATTCGACGCACTCAATGCCGATATCAAACTCACGTCACTCGCTACCAATTTGCTAGCCTCTGCTATCGAAGAATTCGGCAACAGCAAAGCGATTGATGGTTTGCTACATGAATATCTTTCTCATCATTCATTACAAGAAGTCGATGCTCTGGTATTAGCCTGCACGCATTACCCTATCATCAAAGAAAAAATTACCCATTTTTATAACAATAAAATAGAAATTATTGACCCCTCCGATATCGTTGCCCACACTGTTAAAAAATGCCTAGAACAAGAAAACTTACTCAATATCGACGGCAAAGGCACAAAGCATTTCTATGTGTCAGATTACACAGAATCCTTTGCGAGCGGCACCAAACTTTTTTTCAACGAAGAAGTCACACTAAAACATTATCCACTGTGGGAATAACCTCCGCTCATGAATTATCGACATATTTATCATGCTGGCAATTTTGCTGATGTTTTTAAGCATATTATGTTAGTTGCGCTCGTCCAGTCATTGTTACGCAAAGACAATGGTTTTTGTTTTTTAGATACCCACGCTGGGATTGGCTTCTATGACTTGCTCTCTAGCCAGGCACAGAAGGGCAAAGAATTTATGGGCGGGATTGCCAAAATTAACACCCAAGAAAAATTACCACCACTCGTTGCTGATTATCTTGCGTGCGTGAAAAAACTCAATGCAACCACACCCGAAAAATTACAGTGTTATCCCGGCTCACCACTGCTGGTGAAACAATTATTGCGTCCGCAAGACCGCATGGTTTTAACCGAACTACATGAAGACGACTATCTTGTTTTAAAACGCGTATTTCCACACGATAAACAAGTGGGTGTTCATCACCAAGATGGCTATCTGGCACTGAAGGCTTTTTTACCGCCGAAAGAACGTCGCGGTCTTGTGCTGATTGATCCGCCCTACGAAAAACCGGACGAATTATCCGATCTCGTTACCGCACTTGCCAATGCGGTGACGCGTTGGGAAACAGGAATATTCGCATTATGGTACCCGATTAAAGAAAGCCGCTCGATTGCACGTTTCCATCGCGCACTCAAACTCAAAATTGCGCGGCCGTTACTTGCGATAGAATTAACGATTTTCCCCGACAATCAAGCGACACAGCTCAACGGCAACGGCATGATTATCGTGAACCCACCCTGGCAATTCGAGCAAGAGATCCAAGCAGTTCTGCCTTGGCTGTGGCGCGTATTAAGCCCACATCAAGAGGGGCGCTATGGGATACAACTGTTGTAATTACTTCGGGCAAAGAAGGCGCTTTTTAATCCATTGAAAAATAAAAGAAATATTATTTATATCTCCCAACCTGGTCAAAAATTTGCTAAAATAGAGGTGTAGAGATTTCCGTCTGGCCAGACATTCAATCGATTGACAAATGGGGGTGAGAATCATGAAAAAAGCAACCGCAATCATTTGTACTGTTTTGATAGGAACCAGCTTACTCTGCGGATGCAGACGATCCGATGTGGGCATGGTTGGCGGCGGTGTACTGGGTGGTGTCGCCGGTAGTGCGATCACAAATGGCAGCCCTGTTGGAGCAGTGGTAGGTGCCGTCGGTGGTGCATATGTGGGGCATGAACTAGCACGCTAAAACAAAAACAACCCAAAAAGGGCAATTTCTCGTCGAGAAATTGCTCTTTTTGTTTCTCTCTTGCAGCAACGCCGATATAATACTTTCCTACAAAATTCAACGGATAGTTATTTATGTCATTACAAATTGGCGACCAAGCACCCGACTTCACGTTACCCACTGACTGCAATGAAAATGTGACCTTACACAATTTACGTGGCAAAAAAGTCATTCTGTATTTCTATCCCAAAGACAACACACCCGGCTGCACCAAACAAGCTTGCGATTTTCGCGATGCACTGCCGGATTTCATCATGAAAGATACAATCATCTTAGGCATCTCCAAAGACAGCCCCACTCATCACGAAAAATTTAAACAAAAATATTTACTCCCCTTCCCATTGCTCACTGATGAAAGTGGTAATGTCTGTGAAGCCTACGGCGTCATCAATAAAAAAAGCCTGTTTGGCCGCACATTTTTAGGCATTCAGCGTTCGACATTTTTAATTGATGAAAATGGCATTATTCGCGCGATTTGGCGCAAAGTAAAAGTTCCCGGACACGTTCAACAGGTACTCCATGAAACCAGTCAAGCTTAATGAGCAACCCATGACACAAAAAACCAAAACAGCCATCACACCAACCCGCGCGGAAGATTATCCAGAGTGGTATCAACAAATCATTAAAGCAGGCGACCTTGCAGAAACATCGCCAACGCGCGGCTGCATGACCATTAAACCCTGGGGTTATGCTATCTGGGAAAATATCCAACGTATTTTGGATGATCAACTGAAAGCAACAGGACACAAGAATGTATATTTTCCATTGCTCATTCCGGTCAGTTTTTTAGAAAAAGAAGTCAAACATATTGATGGCTTTGCAAAAGAATGCGCCGTTGTCACACACACGCGTTTGGTAACCAATGATGAAGGAAAATTGATTCCAGGTAGCCCACTCGAAGAACCTTATATTATTCGCCCAACATCTGAAACCATTATTGGCGAAGCATTTTCGCGCTGGATTCAATCCTATCGCGATTTACCCTTGCTCATTAATCAGTGGGCCAACGTCATGCGCTGGGAAATGCGTACACGTATGTTTCTACGCACGTCTGAATTTTTGTGGCAAGAAGGTCATACCGCCCATGCAACACCGGAAGATGCACAAGCAGAAACAGTGAAAATTCTCGATCTTTATGCCAAATTTGTTGAAGACCATATGGCAATGCCCGTCATCAAAGGCGAAAAATCCGAAAGCGAACGTTTCCCAGGCGCTGTGAATACATACTGTATTGAAGCCATGATGCAAGATAAAAAAGCCCTGCAAGCGGGCACATCCCACTTCCTTGGCCAAAATTTTTCGCATGCCTGCAACATTAAGTTTTCTGGCATGGATGGCAAAGAAGAATTTGTGTGGACAACATCATGGGGGGTTTCAACACGTTTAATTGGTGGACTCATCATGACTCACAGTGATGACAATGGTTTAGTGCTACCACCAAAAATTGCGCCGACCCATGTTGTGATTTTGCCAATCATTCACAAAGAAGAGCAACGCGCTGATATTTTGGCATACTGTGAAAAACTCGCTGCAGAAATGCGCCAACAACAATATGGCCATCGCCAAGTCGCCGTTGAAATTGATCAACGTGAATTAACCGGCGGCGAGAAAGCCTGGAGCTGGGTCAAAAAAGGCGTGCCCTTCCGCGTCGAAGTCGGCATGAAAGAATGTCAGAATGACACTGTTTTTGTCGGTCGTCGCGATAAAGAATATAAAGAAAAATATAGTCAAGCACGCGCAGATTTTGTTGCGACATTGACTGCACAATTAGATGATTTACAGAATGTCTTATTCCAACGTGCGCGTGATTTTCGCGATAAAAATACCATTGAGATGCACAACGAAAAAGATTTCTATGCATTTTTCAACGAAAAAGACGGTGGTTTTGCACTCGCCCACTGGAATGGTAACGCCGATATCGAAGCGAAAATCAAACAAGACTTGAATGTCACTATTCGTTGCATTCCGTTACTTGATAAACCGGTGGCTGGCAAATGTATTTTCAGTGGCGAGCATAGTCCACAGCAAGTGATTTTTGCGAAAGCATATTAGTAATCGAATGAATAATCCCCTCTCCCACGCGTGGGAGAGGGTTAGGGTGAGGGCGTTGATGTTCTGCACGAGCTATGATCTTTGCAACGTCAAGACCCGCAACCCCAGCCCTTCTCCCGCCAGTGGAAGAAGGGAGGATAAATTATTCCACAAGGGGTGAAGCGAAAAAGCGGCATCTATACGGAATACCAAATTCGTGGAGGGCACCTCAGAGCTCAGCGTTCCACCACATTACCGCAGGAAATAGACATGGATCCACGCCAGCAACCCGCCTCTGCTCCACCCCTGAGACTCACTCTTACAATGGCAGTGGGTAACAACCAAGTACGCCTTCTTTTTTCAAGCAAGCAACTTGCGGCAATGTTACAAATGCGGCGTTTTTTAAAAGAAAAACTCCCAGCGCCTGAACATTACATTGAACCGAAAACCTATTCGATCAATGAGTATGGTATTGGCTGGGGTGCTGAACTCCCTGATCTCGACTTTCCTCAAGAAATGCGTTTAGATTTTTGGTTTCCAAACAAATATTGCATTGGAGGTAATGCTGCGATTCACGCAAATCAACAAATTAATTTATTAATTGCTTCTGTTGTAGCTTTATTGCCTGCACCCAATCTCTCTTCTTCTAGTGTGATAGCGGTTCAACTTTTTGATATTACCAACTTAAAACATTTTTGTTTTTTTTACCCTCCCGCCATTGGTGAGGGTATTGAAATTGATTTATCCCTTGCTAAACAGTGCTGCAATAACTTCTTAACTGCCATTGGCAATTTTAAAAAGTTTTTTCATGCAGAAAAACGTGCTACCACTATCACAACTTGTGATAACGACGCCAATTTTACAAAATCGACTTACATCGGCATCGCAAACATAGACAGTTGTGATAGCCTGACTAAATCGAACTGCCCTACAGCGCCTGGCTCACACCCTTCTCAAAGTCAATCAAGCTTGTACGCTCCCGCCGTGGCCGCCTCCCATCAAGAGAGCCACCTATCCAGCAGCATATCAGAGGCCGCAATAGATGCTGAAAGTTTCTCGGTATTAATGCCGCCCCTACATCTATGACAACGGATTAGTCCACTTAAACAACACGCTTATCCTTTGTGAAAAACCGGGAAATATGGTAACCTTCCCGCACTTGTAACCATACTCAATCTTAACCAGTTAATAGGATTTAGCCGCGATGACAAATTACACAAAAGACCTTGAAACAACCATTGCTAAATTAGCTGCCAAAGGCAAAGGCATTTTAGCTGCCGATGAAAGCAATGCGACCATTACCAAACGTTTTGAAGCATTAAATATTCAATCCACTGCTGACACGCGTCGCGCTTATCGCGAATTATTGGTAACCACACCAGGCATTAGTGAATATGTTGCTGGCGTAATTTTATTCGAAGAAACCTTAAATCAAACCGCTAGCACCGGCGAAGCCTTCCCTGAATTATTAAAAAAGCACGGCATCTTACCTGGCATTAAAGTGGATAAGGGTTTAGTCGCGCTACCCAACACCACTGACGAACAATTCACACAAGGTCTTGATGGCTTAAGCGAACGCTTGGCAGAATACAAAACCAAAGGCGCTTGTTTTGCAAAATGGCGCGCGGTTTACAATATTGGCGCTGGCACCCCAAGCGCATTGACCATTCGTGCTAACGCGGAAGGTTTAGCAAGCTATGCTGCACTTTGCCAAGCACATGGCATTGTCCCTATCGTTGAACCCGAAATTTTAATCGACGGCGATCACACGATTGAACGCTGCTTCGATGTCACTGAGAATGTGTTACATGCCGTATTCCATTCACTCTTCAAACACAAAGTGAAATTAGAATACATCATCTTAAAACCCAGCATGGTCATCAACGGCAAGAAATGCGCTGCAAAAGCAACGGCAGAACAAGTTGGTAAAGCGACCGTCACTATTTTACGCCGCACTGTACCTGCTGCTGTTCCAACCATTAACTTCTTATCCGGCGGTCAATCACCAGAAGAAGCGACAGCGAACTTGAATGCCATGAATTTATTACCAGGCAATCCATGGAACTTAAGCTTCTCCTATGCACGCGCATTACAAGATTACTGCATGAAAACCTGGAAAGGCGATGCAAAAAATGCGGCTGCCGCACAAAAGATTTTCTTCGAGCGTGCGAAACTCAATAGTTTAGCAAGTGTTGGCAAATACACCACCGCTCTTGAAAAAGAAAATTCTTTAGTAGCATAAAAAGTTAACGCTCTACTATGAGTCGTAGCCCGTATGAAGCGCAGCGTAATACGGGATAGTTATGGCGCAAAAACCCCGTATTACGCTGCGCTTCATACGGGCTACGACTTGAAACGCAATTCAGTCTCACGTTATTTTAAAAGGATTTTTAGTCATGACGACAACAATGACGACTGTTGACGCAAAAGAAAAGCTGACCGACTTACTCAACCATGTTTCTCATTCCAAAGAACGGGTTGTTCTCGTTCGCCGCGGTAAACCCATCGCTGCGATGGTTCCGCTCGAAGACTTTGATTTCCTGGAAGCCACCCAAAACAAACTTGACTTGCATGATGCAATTGATGCATTAAAAGAGGCAAAAAGCGCGGGCAGTGTAACACTCGAAAAATTCAAAGAAGAAATAGGCAATTAAACGTGACAACACCTTATCATGTCAAACTATCGCCAACTGCTCAGCAACAAATTAAAGCCTTGGCAGTGAAGCATCAAAAAATCATTATCAAATTAATTGAAGCACTCGCCATTAATCCGCGCCCGCCAGGTAACCAAAAAATCGAGGGCATGAATGGACTATACAGTGAAAAAGTGAATAACCATCGCCTCGTCTATAAAATTGAAGATCAAGAAGTCTTAATTTTGCTGGTGAAGTAATTTCGTAGGGTGGACAAAGCGCAGCGTGTCCACCGAATATTGCTGGTGGACACGCTGCGCTTTGTCCACCCTACGAAACTGAGAGCAACTCCATGCAGAAACTCATCCTCGCCTCGTCTTCCCAACCACGTCGCCAATTATTAGAGCGCTTACAAATCCCCTTTAAAATTTCTTCTCCTGACATCGATGAAACACCACACAACAACGAAACACCACAAGAACTGGTACTACGTCTTGCCGAAGAAAAAGCCCGCATCGTTGGCAAACAATTTCCAGATGCGGTCATCATTGGCGCCGATCAAGTCGGTGTACTCAATAATCACATTCAAGGCAAACCACTCACCTATGACAATGCAGTAAAACAACTGCGCCAAGCCAGCGGCCAACGCATGCGTTTTTTTATCGGCTTATGCGTACTCGATACTAAAACACAACGGCATCAAGTGACTCTCGAAGAATTTGATGTTATCTATCGTGAATTGACTGATAACATGATAGAAAAATACCTCCGCAAAGAGCAACCCTTACAATGCGCTGGCAGCTGCAAAGCCGAAGGATTGGGTATTACTCTCATCAAAGAGTTTCAAGGCACTGACTTCACAGCACTGATTGGCTTGCCACTCATCCGCTTAGTAACAATGTTAGAAGAATTCAATATAAATCCATTGGAGTAGAGAATCATAGGGTGGACAAAGCGCAGCGTGTCCACCGCATCACTACTTGTTAGCGCCTCGATGCTCCATTTTTTTAATTGCAGCGACACTTAAGGCATCTTCAACTTTTTTGCTTAAAGCAGTTAGCTGAACCTTTTTCTCTGCCAAGGTTAACAGTTTAGCAAATTCACTGTCAGGGCGAGTTAAATTATTAAATTCTTCACGTAATTTCTCGCATTCAGCTGGAGTCTCATTTCCAAGTTTTCCCAATGACTCCCGGACTACAACACAAGACGCTGAAAAATCTTTTCTCATTTTCATTTCTGTAGGGGAAGATCCTCTATATATTTCTCTATTTTTATCTAAATTTTTCGTGGACTGCTGCGCTACTAGTTGACTCACTTGGCTTTCATAATCGTTATAAAACGCAGCAAACTCACTAATAGATTGCTTGCTTAAAGTTGCACTCTCATTTGAAAGAACCTCATCTACCTTACTATCACAAGCAGAATGCTGCCTATTGATTTGTCTTGCCATTAATTGATATTGAGAATCAGCACCCAACGTTTCTTTGTGAGCTGCCAGATTTTTCTTGAGTGTGGAAAACTTTTCTTGGAGATCTACAATTTTTTCCACAGACTCTGCATGACTATACATAACACTCCTCCAGAATACTTATATCGTAATATTTTGTTTAAGTATAATTGATGGATAAGGCTTTATATAAAATCAGCAAAGTATTTTTTATATTAGTAATTTCAATCGATTACAAAAGAAAACCGTGCCTGCTCAAATTTGGCAACACCGCTCTACATCTTCTTCAGGATCCGCAATGCTTAATACACTGCCGGTGGTAGGATTCGGTCGAAAAATCGTACAGCCTTTCAAGCCTAATTCATAAGATTCTGTATATACCGCATTTAATTTTTCGAAGGGAAAATTCTCGGGAAGATTGATTGTTTTGGAAATTGCATTATCAATATAAGGCTGCATCACACGTTGCATTTGTAAATGATCTTGTGGTGACAATGATTGACTATCTATCCACGCTGGCGGCAAGGATTCAGCTTGACTCATGTTGCGCCATAATTTTAACGCATAATCTGTTACCGTAAATTTCTTGCGTTCACCATTTTGCATCAATACAACACGTTCATACGCATCACTAAAAATTGGCTCCACACCACTCGACACATTATTCGCTAAAATACTAATCGTCCCCGTCGGCGCAATCGTATTGTGATGACTGTTACGCATACCGTGCAGTAAAATTTTATCGCGCAGCTCTTGTGGTAGATTGACAACAAACTCGCCCGCCAAATATTCTTTCGATGAAAACACAGGGAATGCGCCTTTCTCTTTAGCTAATTCGGCTGACGTATCCCACGTTACATGCGCAATAGTCTTCATAATTCGTTCAGCCAATTGCAATGATTCTGCTGAACCATATCGTAGGCCTAACATCACAAATGTATCGGCTAAACCCGTCAAACCCAACCCAATGCGTCGTGTCGCAAGCGCTTCCTGCTTTTGTGCTGGCAAGGGATAACGTGAAATATCAATCACATTATCCAGAAAGCGTGTTGCCACACGACTAGCATTTTCAAGCGCCGGCCAATCTATTTCTGCATCAAGAGCAAATGGATTTTTCACAAATTGGGTTAAATTGATGGCGCCCAAGTTACATGCACCATAAGACGGCAAGGGAATTTCACCGCAGGGATTCGTCGCACCAATCCACTCGCGATAATACAAATTATTCATGCGATTGATGGTATCTTCAAACAAGACACCCGGCTCGGCATAGTCATACGCGGATTTAATAATACGATCCCATAATTCACGTGCATGCACACGCTTATGCACACGACAAGGCACAGGATCATCATAACCTGGCCAGCGTTGCACAATGACATCCGGCTTTAATGAATCAGCATCTATATCAGGGAAAACCAAATCCCACATCGCATTCTTCCTTACTGCATCCATGAATGCATCCGATACAAATACCGATATATTAAAATGCCGCAACATCAGTGGATTTTCTTTTGCTGTAATAAACGTTTCAATATCAGGATGGTCACAACGCAGCACGCCCATCATGGCGCCACGGCGCGCACCCGTGGATAACAAAACGCTACAAGTCGCATCCCAAATGCGCATGAAGGACACAGGACCGGAAGCAATTATCCCGGTTTTTTTCGCGACATCACCCTCGGGACGTAATACCGAAAAGTCATAACCCACACCGCCACCTTGCTGCAGTGTCAACGCACCCTCTTTGAGTGCGTCAAAAATTCCTGTCATGGAATCTTCGGCAATATTCATCACGAAACAATTGAAGAGCGTCACTTTATGTTTGGTACCCGCACCCGCTAAAATGCGGCCGCCGGGTAAAAATCGAAACCCATCGAGAAGTTGATAAAATTCTTTTTGCCAATATTCACGATCTTGCAGTTTTTCAGCACGCGCCACTGTCTTGGCAACACGCCGCCACATATCCTCTAACGTCTGATCGATGACCTTACCGTCTAAACGATAGCGGTATTTGAGATCCCAAATTTGGGCAGAAATAGAATCGTCAACACTATCCATCTATAGCTCCTTGACAAGCGCTATCCCCATGTTTTTATGGTAAAAGAATTAGCATGCAAAAACTATTATTTTAAAACATCCATTTTATCATCTGGTTACAAAAACTGCTTGCTGCTACATGGCAAATTCGTCATACATGTCCTATATTTAAACATATATGATTATACAAGCAGAATAACGGAGCATTGCATGGGACCACGCCCAATTAAAGAGACATTTGATGAATTCACCCTTCTGCAAGAGCAGTTAGTTGACCATACTGCCATTGACTTTGCGCAAGCATGCGTAAAAGAATTACGCGACACCATAAAAACAGTACCTGAGTACCAAAACTTACAACTACAAACCAAATTACCAATTCAAAAATTATTTTCATCTCTTGAGAACTCATTAAAACAATTACAAAGTTTGCGTGGCAAAGAAGATCAAATCAACGAAGAGCTCATTATAACTAATAAGCTACTCAGTGAATTAGAAACCCAAATCACAACGGGAATACCATCGCTTGCTAAAAATAAAAACCAACAACATCCTGTACGTCATTCTTCACTCTCAAACAGATTCGAGGAACCGTCCACTACAATTATCCCGAACCATAGAGAACCCATAGCGGATCTTGATATAGATGCCCCGGCAGTGCCGCCAACAGGTCACCGAAACGACCTCACTGTTTCAATCCCAGATGAACCAACACCCCCCATAGAAGCAATTCCCATAGTACTAAACCAACATGTTGTTTTGGCGCCTGGCGGACCTGCTGTAATAAATAGCCCGGAGAATGAACCAGAACCGTCTTTCTTCATATCTGACAATAGAGTAGACAATCAAGCGGATGAGATCGAAATATCGGTGACAGAGAACCAAGCACCTGGCGGCCCTCGCATTGAACCCGAAATAGATGATGAATCCTCTATTTATCGCAGCAGTGAGAGCTTTGAAATAGACGAGCCATCCAGCCACAATGAATATTCAATTCAATCTCCATCCAGTTCAAGCAGCGACACGCATTCATCTCGCTCTTCTTTGTCTTCATCAAGCCAAGGCGTGCGCTCGCAGTCTTCATCAAACAGTAGCTCGCGCTCAAGCTCTACTTCTTCTCAATATAGCGATGTATCATCAACAAGTCATTCATCACAATCTGACTTTACCAATTCATCTAACTCTGCAAGTAGCACCTATTCAAGCATTTATGATAATGACTACGACAGGGAAGATAACACACATCAACGCAGAGGGAATGCCTTCAAAGAGCTATGTGAAAACTGCAAGGAACTTGGTAATTTCTATGATAAAAATCTTAATAATGAAGAACAAAGAAACCTAGCCACACTTACTGAGTCAACTCTTTTCATTATCGATACATTAGTAGAGGAGGTTCATGACAAAAACTTGTGTGCTGCATTAGAAAATCTTGCGACCATGCTTAAAATCACCAAGCATTACTCAAAAAATGATGATCAACCGATGCAAGAAGTTCTGACACGTCAAAGAATATATTTAGAAAATATTGAAACTATTTTAACGATGTCTGCTAGAGAATCAGCCGAATTTAACAACTATGACGATGAATTATCTAGGCAATATTCTGAAAGTCATGATCCAGAATCGCAGTCACGAGACAGCTCTTATAATGATTCCTATACAGAACCCAGCGCCTCCCAATCATCTGCCAGCAGAAGAGACAGCCTATCTACTTCCTCTTCGTCTACATCTTATTTCAGTAGATCCAACTCACCATCAGTGAGTAGCAGCCACCATAGCCTATTTAGCCAAAGTCGCAGTCACTCACAACAAGCACCTGCTCAATCTATCAATCATCCTGAAATACCTGTTCAACCAACACAAAGCCGCTATTTTTCAGCCGCAGAAGGAGCGCGGTCATTTCCCGGACTTCCCGAAATAACATTGTTAACATGCGAAAGTTTACCCGACCATTTTCGCTTAACGCCTGACACCATCGATTTGCTAAAAACAGAAAAATACAACAACTGTATTACCCAAATTACTGATGAAACCCTCAGCGATCAAGACCCAAGCAAAGAACGCTTCGCCTGCATTCAATTACCATCGGGTCTATTCAACATTTATCGCGGAGATGAACTGATGGCTCAGTATAAAGGATCAAACGAAAGGATTTTTAATGCCCACAGATGGGAAAGAGCATACCAACATGACAGCAAGATATTTAATGATCCTCTCACTAATGAAAAAGTTGATATTTCAAAAGTATTTCTTGCTACTGCTCAGCAATTAAAAGATTACGCCATCAAAGCACTTCAAGTAAAAACAGAAACCACTCCCGAGCTACCCTCTAATCAAACGCCCCCCACACCACCCGGCGGAATGAGCTTCCGCTAAACCGATTGAAGATACCCACTCAAAAACGCCGGCACCCGCTCTTCCAACCAATACCGTGGCCGTCCAGGCACAACACCACTGACAAACCCCACATGCCCACCACGGCGTGAAACTTCTAATGTAATCGCTGGAGATAACTCGTCTGCCGTCGGGATCACACTCGCCGGCATAAAAGGATCATCTTTTGCTTGTAATATTAACGTCGGCACATGGATAGATTTTAAAAATTGGCGACTACTGGATTTCACATAATAATCTTCCGCATCAGCAAATCCATGCAGTGGCGCTGTGACCTTATCATCAAATTGGCGTATGGTTTTTAATGATTTAGATAAAGGTAATGTAATCGGTGCCGCTTGCTCATTAAATTTTTGCCTGATTTTATTTTTTAATCGTCGCAGAAAATAGCGTTGATAAATCCGTGAAAATCCCCGCTGCAAACGGTCAACCGATTTATTTAATTCAAAAGGGACGGACACAGCAACAGCCGCAACCAAAGAATCATCTTGATCACTTTCACCTAACAATTTCAACAAGACATTGCCACCAATTGAAAAACCCACTACAGCAATCGGCGTTGTTGGCTCACGTGTTTTTAGAGTGTGTATCACTTCCGCCACATCAGCCGTATCGCCTGAGTGATACATACGCGACAAGCGATTGGTCGTGCCACTGCAGCTACGAAAGTGCATGACTGCACTACGCCAGCCTTGTTTACTCAAGGCGGTCAACATACCTTGCGCATAAGGGGATTTAGCTGAACCTTCCAAACCATGCAACACCAACACAATGGGGCCTGTTGATTGCGGCATCCAATCTAAATCGACAAAATCACCATCCTGCAACTCAATTTGCTCACGGCGCAGCGGCAATTTTTTTCTGCGTCGCATCAACGTTGGCCAGAGTGTTTGTAAATGGGGTCCTGGCAACCACCAAGCGGGTTTGAAGTTAGTTTTTTCCATTGCACTACCCTCTTTTATCCCCTCTCCCACCAGTGGGAAAGGTAACAATCTCTATTTCTGATGATAGGGTTGACTAAATTCATGCACAGCATCGACTAGCACCGCTACATTTTCAGGAGCAATATCCTGCAGAATGCCATGACCTAAATTAAAAATATGCCCAGGCCCAGCACCATACGATTGCAGAATGCGTGCGACTTCAGCACGAATTTCTTCCGGCGAACAATATAAAAACTGCGGATCCATATTACCTTGCAATGCGACTTTCGAACCAACTTGCTGTCTAGCAGCCTGCAAATCCACTAACCAATCCACACCTAGCGCATCACAACCTGTCGCTGCCATTTGATCTAACCATTGCCCACCACCTTTTGTGAATAAAATTACCGGGACAGACTGACCATCGTGCTCACGAATTAAACTGGCTATCACTTGCTGACAATAACGTAACGAAAATTCTTGGTAATCTGGTGTCGCTAGCATGCCACCCCATGTATCAAATAACATGACGGCTTGCACACCCGCTTTAATTTGCGCATTTAAATGCGCCGCAACAGACTTAGCTAAAGTGTCTAACAATGTGTGTAACAAGGCAGGTTCAGCGTGCAGCATATTTTTAATGGCCGGAAATTCTTTATTAGCACGCCCTTCAATCATGTAAGTCGCCAACGTCCACGGACTGCCACAAAAACCAAGCAATGGGACTTTCCCTGCTAATTCATGCTTCACTAAACGAATTGCATCTAATACATAACGCAAACTTTGTTCTGGATCCGGCACACCCAGCGCGGCAATTTCACGTGCGGTTCGTACTGGACGCGCAAACTGCGGCCCCTCGCCTTCTTTAAATGACAACCCCAAACCCATTGCATCTGGAATGGTTAAAATATCTGAAAACAAAATAGCGGCATCCAGTGGAAAACGCGCCAGTGGCTGTAACGTGACGGTACAGGCTAATTCGGGCGTTTTACAAAGCGTCATAAAACTACCGGCTTGCTGACGCACTGCGCGATATTCGGGCAAATATCGTCCAGCTTGACGCATAATCCACACAGGGGTCATATCAACAGGCTGACGCCGCAAGGCGCGCAACAAACGATCATTTTGTAATAGGCTCATGTTATTATCCCACGGAGGAAATGCACATTATAATATCACCACCTCCTGACAAAGTCGCTTTGCACCTGCGTTTATTTCAGATAAGATAGCGCCTTTGCAACATGTGTTGAATTAATTTTATCTAGAGGAAACTATTCATGCGTAAACAACTTTTGATTTCTACACTTGCTGGACTATGTCTTGTTGGTATGACTGCTTGCCAAAAAGAATCCAGTGACAAACCGGCGGCTACTGCAGCCAATGATACTGCACAAACAACGATCACCGCTGATGCAACACCAGCACAAACAACGGCAACAACAACGCCAGCGGCTCCAGTACAATTAGCCGATGCAAATGCAGCGCCTGCAGCACCAACTGTGACAGCACCTGCACCTGCTGATGCAAATGCAGTGCCAGCGACACCTGCAACAACGACAACACAAAGCACCACGACAACAACCACAACCCCTGTTGATACAACTACACCGGCTGCAACAGCACCTACCGCTACAGCAACACCAGCAGCGCCTACAGCAGCACCAGCGGCAGCAGCAACGACAACAACACAAAGCACCACGACAACGACTGCTCCAGCTCAACCAGCAAAATCAAGCGGCGACGTTAGTCAGTAAAAAGTTAGTATGGTAAGAGGTGGACACGCTGCGCATTTGTCCACCCTACGTTCTTATGGAAATCCCGTAGGGTGGACAAAGCGCAGCGTGTCCACCGTATTCTAACTATCACTTTCCAGCACAGCTTGTAATTGCACCTTTGTCACCGTAGCAATTTTTTCTGCCCGCCCAATTGCTGTTAGTAAAATAAAGTTTATTTTCCCGTCCCGAACTTTTTTATCATGCTGCATCGCTTTTAAAATATCTGTTGCGGGTGGCAGCACTGATGGGCTTGCAAAACCATACGCATGCAAACAATTTACAATGCGCGTTACATCTTGTCGTGATAACAAACCCAAATCACCGGATAACCGTGTCGCTAACATCATCCCCATCGCAACCGCTTCGCCATGTAGCCACCGCTGATAATTGCCTAACACTTCCAGAGCATGGCCAAATGTATGGCCGAAATTCAATACATTTCGTAAGTCCTGGTCACGTTCGTCCTGACTAACAATCTGGGATTTGATATGCGCAGAAGTATGCACAGCATGCAATAACGCTTTGGTATTTCTCGCCAACAAGGCAGCTCTATTCTCTTCTAGCCAATTAAAAAAATGGGTATCATAAATCAAACCATACTTAATCACTTCAGCAAGACCGGCAACATATTCCCTTTCCGGCAATGTCTTTAGCAAATCAATATCGACTATCACACATTGTGGTTGATGAAAGGCACCAATCCTATTTTTTCCCGATGGGTGGTTAACGGCTGTTTTGCCGCCAATCGCCGCATCAACTTGTGCGATGAGTGTCGTTGGTATTTGCAGGTAGTTTACACCGCGTTGATAGCAAGCTGCTGCGAATCCTGTGATATCACCGACGACACCACCACCGAACGCAATTAATGTCGTCGAGCGTTCATGATTGTTTTGTATTAACGTCTCTAAAATTTTTTGCCATTGTGCCAGTGTTTTAAATTGCTCGCCATCAGGTAAATAAAAAAAATCACACTGATAGGATGCTAATGCTGCTTGCAGCAACGCGATATACGGTACGAGTTTTTCTTGCGTCACCACGAATACTTGCTTGCCATGAATATGACGCAAAAGCAAAGTCAGATCAGAAAAAATTTGCTGGCCAACATAAATAGGATAGGACGATTCGCCTAACGATAGCGAAATAGTATGAGCAATCACTTCATTTTACCCGACAGCAAGGCAATGACATCATCGGCTACCGCACGCACACTGCGATTATCTGTCGGCACCTTAAAATCGGCTAAGGCTTCATAGTGCGGTTCACGCTCTTCTTGCAATTTTACCAACACTTCATCGCGATTTTTAACCCGCAATAGTGGCCGACGACTATC
>JABDGK010000032.1 GCA_013286085.1 Gammaproteobacteria bacterium
CTATTGCTGGAATAGCAATAGGATCTGGAATAATCTTCCTCCCGATTAAAAACTCCGGTATGCGCTTCTCCATCTCGCCTACTGTTTTCAGAAATGACTTATTATTTTTGTTAAGGTATTCAAATGACTTTCGATCGTGCTGATGTAATTTTTTCATCACTTCTTCTACACGATACCCTTGCAAACTAATCCAGCGTAGTAAAGCGCTACGCGCAGTGACTTCTTGCTTGATAGCATCGTTATGTCCGCTCCAAGAAAACAAACAACCCGCTGGACGTCTTTGTCGATTTAACATCGCTATTCCATCTGTGATAAATTTCACTAAATCATCCCGATTAAGTGATAAGAACGAATCAAACATCTTACCCGTGCGCTTCTCGGATAACAAATGACGTTCACGATCTGACAGTGAACTCATATCAATTCGCACAGCATCTTGCGCGGCTATCTTGTCATACATCTTCTTAAGTGCGATAATTTTATCGTGTTTAGTCCATGTCAATCTGTAAGATGTTTGGTCTTCACTTATTAATTCGGCTCTCCTGGCGGAAATTTTTTCTAAAATTTCCGCTTTTAAAGCTTTCTGATTAACCTTCGGAACAACTTTTTGCTCGAAATCCAATGCAAATGCAGCAGATTGAACGCGTTTTGTCATAAACTCTTTCGTTAATACATCATGATTTTCCGAATTTAATAACTTTTGTCGTTGCAACAAAATAGCTTGCGTATACGGGAAATTTCTTCCTGGTTCAAATTCATAACCCATTTCTTTCATTTTATTAGCAAATAATTCCGCTAATCCAAAAAATGACTTACCGTCAGCAGCAATGAATTTCGAAATATACCTTTCCCGCATATAAAACCGCAATTCCTTCTCATCAAATAAAAGGAACAAGTTATAAAACACATCATTTATTGCCTCCGCTGTTTTCATCACCTGGTCAACAGAAAGTGTTGATAACGTCGTCACTAAATCTGCAGCGCGTTTGGCAAACTTATATAATTCCTTGGGATTTTTTAACACGAATGCCACAGCAGATTTTTCATCCTGACTAGCCGCTATCAATTCATCTGCTTGTTTCAATCCTTTCTTGGCCTTCTCTTTTACTTTTTCATCTTTCTCCGACTGATGCAGCAAGCTCAAGCATAGCCGGCGGATAGTTTGCAGACCACCTTGCAACTTATCATTATCAGACGCATGGTCCTCTTTCGTTGCCCATGCTTGCTTAGCAGGATGACTTGCAAGCGGCGCAACAGCCGCTTTTTGAAGATCGCCTAGCGCACTAGAAAGTATATCTTGAATGGGTGGCAGCTTGCTCACAACAGGATGGTACTGTAATGACTTCAACTCTTGCATCACTTTTGTCAATGACACAACCGTTGTATCAAGATTACGAAGTGTTTTTTGGAAATACTCTACAGGAATAGCGTTTGATTTATTTTCAAGAGCTGCTTTGGCTTTTAATATCTTCGCATCTTGGGCTAATTTTTTAATATTTCTGAGCAATTGCGCAACATGATGCACCCATGAAGAATTCATAGCAACTTCCGCTCTAAAATCGCCCTGCGGATTAGAATGTTTCTCTTCTTGCGGTTCAGAAATAATATCAATGCGAAGCTTAATAACATTCCCATCTACTAAACATTCTCGATGAATATCCTTATCTAACATTTCCTTTAGTTTAACTTCGCACTTGTCCACTACAGAAAGCACTTTATCAAACACATTTTCTTCTGATTCAGAACTTTCACCCTGCGTCAGAACTGAAATTAGATATTCGGTATGGCTCAACAGCGCAGGCGCATCTTGCTTAACAATTTCATCACGCACCTCTTTATGGGATCGCTGTGGCACACGAGCAAGAGATGGCTGTTGCTTTTCTTCTCGATTTGCAAGCAAAGCTTCATCTTCTTTGTGCTTTTGCTCTTGTTTATTAAACGCTGCAATTCGTTCTTTAATTTGTTGATCTGCACTAGCATACAGTGCGCGAATATTGTCAAAAATTGGTTTGGTCGTTTTTGTAGTTATATACTTATCAATAGTTGCATTTAAGTTATAAGCTGTATCTGGCAAATACTTTTCTAATCTTTCAAGATCTGCAATCTTATCTTCAAAGCTATGCAATACATTTTTCTTCTCTTTATACCGCACAACTTCGGCTCGAATAAGAGTAGAGCAACTTTGTTTTGTCACTTGCCAAATATCTGCTTGGGATTTTTTTTCTTGTAGCCGCCGCCGTGCTCGCGCCTCTAGCAACGCTTTGCGTGGTAAGTCCTGCGCACAGACAATCTCGGCTTCATCAATGAAGTCGTCATTTTTACTCTCTTGTTGACGGAACCAAGTAATTCGATTGGTAATGCTCTCATCTGCATTGAGATAAACTGCACGGATATTATTAAGGATCTTTGCAAGGTCCTTATCCGGTTGCAATTGATCAATGACGCCTTTTAGGTCTTGAATCGTAGGCGGTAGATTATCTTGTAACCATTGAAGCTGATTCACTTTCCCTGTCTGTTTAGCCGCTGCATATTTACGAATATATGCTTTGAGGTCGTCTGTGCATGTTTGTTTTGCTGTTTGCCAAATTTCCTGGCACTTTTTTTCTTCTTGTTCCCACTGCTGCAATAACGCTGCAGGGAATGATTTTCGTTGTAATAAAATCTTATTTGGAAAAGGATAATACTCTTCACGATGCGGATAACCCGCCTTTTCCACACAACGTGAATACATATCGCTAAATTTCTCAGCCAACTGATGAAATGATAAAGTAGCGGGTAAAACCGCTGACTGCACTCCACCAGCCGCTTGATCGCTCCGCTTGCCTGTCGTAAAAATTGGCTCATTAGCTAGTTTTTGCCGATCTAATCCAGTCTGACAGGCTACCTTATCTAGTAGCAAATAGCCGCCGCATAATTTATCACTCAGTTCGGATGCTGCTATTAAAATAACATCCTGAATTGTCTCTGGATAACTTGAAAATGCTGCACCTAAATTTTCTTCTACAAAATGAATACCTTCTTGTAATGCTTCAATGTGGTATGTTGGCAAGATGCTTCGTATCGACCATGCTGGCGCATTGTCCGCAGGTTTTTCCACTGCCGATGATACTAATCCGCCTATGGTAAGATCCAATCCAAGATTTTTAAATGCCTTCAGTAAGGTTGGCAATGTTTTCGTGTGATCAATTAAAGCCGCAATAATTTGTGGAGTCGTGTTCTTCTCATTCCCCACAATAACAAAAAATGCATTCAGTTCAGCTATAAATCCTGTCAATTCTGCAGAGAAAATACCCCAATTACTTTCGACAATGTTACTACCAACATTGTCTCGCTTTAATGTTGCTAATTTTTTACTGATGATATCGATAGCCGTAGTAATACCGGGAATTTGTTCTTTCCAGCCTGCTACAATACCTTGTAAGTGTAGTAGCATACCTTGTGAACGTTCTACTAATTCAGGTATTTTGTGAACAACTAATCCATACCAGCCAATATCAGGCACGACGACAGGTGCAGGTGGCGATGCATTCTTAGCAGCAGCGGCGACTGCAGAGCTTGAGGAAGCTACAACGGAGCTTGGAGCAGGTTGTTGATCTTTGCGTTGCATAAACAGGCCTCGCTAGGTTAGCAAACTATACTCTTCGTCTTGTACTTAATTTGAGAAAAGCACTTATAAAATTCATATAGTTATAAATATTATCATAATGACAATACCTGATCAATATTTATTCATGGTATTTTTCTGCTCTGAATTCCATTAAATTGCCTGTAAAAATAAGAGATTAGAAATCAAAAACTGTAGGGTGGACAAAGCGCAGCGTGTCCACCCTACGATGTCTTCTTATCCAGGCTCTGCAGATAAGCCAGTTTTTCTTTGATTTTTATTTCTAAACCACGTGGTGTCGGACGATAATAATGCCGCGGCTTCATGTCTTCCGGAAAATAATTTTCACCCGCCGCGTAAGCATCGGGTTCATCATGCGCATAACGATATTGTTTACCATAGCCTAATTGTTTCATCAGTTTGGTTGGTGCATTACGCAAATGAATGGGCACATCAAAAGAACCATTGGCTTTGATATCTGCCATCACTTCATTATAAGCTACATACACCGCATTACTTTTCGGTGCACACGCTAAATAAATAATAGCTTGTGCAATGGCTAACTCACCTTCTGGGCTACCTAATCTTTCATAAACTGCACATGCATTCAGCGCTAATTCAAGCGCACGCGGATCGGCATTGCCAATATCCTCACTGGCCATGCGTACTGCACGTCGCGCGATATAGAGTGGATCACAACCACTATCAATCATACGGGCAAACCAGTACAAAGCCGCATCGGGTGAAGAACCACGCACTGATTTATGCAATGCCGAAATTTGGTCGTAAAAAGCTTCACCGCCTTTATCAAACCGTCGTAAACTTTCTTGCAACACTTCTGACAATAAGCCTTCAGTCACTAAAAAATTTTCGCCGTGCTGTTCCGCGAGATCCGCAATAATTTCCAATAAATTTAACACAGAACGTGCATCACCATCCGCCGCATGGACAAGAATTTTTTGCAGCTCCCGCGGAAATTCCAAGGCAATATTACCTAAACCACGCTCTTTATCTTGCAACGCATTCGCCATCAATTGCAGCAATTCATCTTCAGAAAAACGCTTTAACACATACACACGAGCGCGTGATAATAATGCATTATTTAATTCAAACGATGGATTTTCAGTAGTAGCTCCAATCAGAATTAACGTACCGTCTTCTACATATGGCAAAAAAGCATCTTGCTGTGCCTTATTAAAACGATGCACTTCATCGACAAATAAAATGGTAGCCTGTTGCGATTCTTCGCGCGCACGTTTTGCTTCATCAACTACCGCGCGAATATCTTTCACACCAGAAAAAATAGCTGATAATTTTTCGAAACGCGCATGCGCATTTTCAGCCAGTAATCTTGCTAATGTGGTTTTACCGGTGCCTGGCGGTCCCCACAAAATCATGGAATGTAACACACCCTGCTCGATAGCCTTGCGTAAGGGTTTTTGTAGACCAAGCAGATGCGTTTGACCAACAAATTCTTGCAACGTTCTTGGCCGCATCCGCGCTGCTAACGGTTGAAATGCAAGAGTGGCTTTATCGTTGGTTTTTATTTTTGGTTTCATCAATCACATCAATATTAGCAGTTGGTTTAAAAACAAATAATGAATTTGGCAAGGAAGGATCTGTTTTAACATGCAGAAAAGTAATGGTTGTCACGTGTCCCAATCGATCTGCTAAGCGCATTTCATGGATGTCTTTATTTAGAAATGTCAGACGGATAGTCTCAAATGGGTCTTCTTTATCTTTCGGTGTTAATAAAAATATTTTTTCGCCCGCAATTTGTGACGGGTTCGCCGCAAGACTCACATTAAAATCTTTGCTCAACGTGAGATTTTTATCGCTTAGTAATAATGCGGGTGTCTGGCCAGCTGCTTTATGAAACGAACGAATAGTGACTTGTTCCAAATCCACATCATAAATCCATAAGCGCGTGCCATTTGCGATAATTAACTGTGACATGGGTTTTTTAATTTCCCAGCGAAATTTACCGGGGCGCTCCAAACTCATATTACCTTGTGATTGCTGCAATGCTTTGGCGGATTTGTCTTTAATTGTTTGGACGAAATCAGCTTGCATCGTACGGACATCCAGTAATAGTTTGGTCAAATCATCGCTGGGTGTGGCATGTGCATTGGTAAACATAACACAAACTACTATAAATAAGATTTTTTTAAAATTGCGCATAAAGTCTATCCCTAAAATTATCTATTTCGTAGGGTGGACAAAGCGCAGCGTGTCCACCATCACCGCCGGTGGACACGCTGCGCTTTGTCCACCCTACAGATTTTAATCTCCCACCGGCGGTGGCGCTAACACTTCACGTGAACCACTATGATCCATCGTACTCACAATGCCAGCCGCTTCCATATCTTCCATCATCCGTGCTGCTCGGTTATAGCCAATTTTCAACCGACGCTGCACCAGTGAAATCGACGCACGACGCGCTTCTGTAATGACTTTCACCGCTTGATCATACAAAGGATCCGATTCACTCGGATCATTTCCTTCACCTGTGCTCGTCATAGTATCCGTTCCACCCTCAATCACTTCATCCAAATAATTGGGCTTCCCGTATGATTGCCAAGTCGCAACCACACGATGCACTTCTTCGTCAGCCACATAAGCACCATGCACACGCACCGGCACCCCAGTCCCCGGCGGCAAATACAACATATCACCATTACCTAATAACTGCTCTGCACCTTGTTGATCGAGGATGGTACGAGAATCGATGCGAGACGAAACCTGAAATGCAATTCGCGTTGGAATATTTGCTTTAATTAAACCGGTAATGACGTCCACAGAAGGCCGTTGTGTGGCTAAAATTAAATGAATCCCCGCAGCTCGTGCTTTTTGAGCGATACGGGTAATTAAATCTTCGACTTTTTTACCCACTACCATCATCATGTCAGCTAATTCATCGGCAACGACCACAATGGTTGGCAACGCTTCTAATAACGCTAATTCACCATTTTCACCGACCATCCATGCGGGTGCTGGCAATGGATTACCTTGTTTAACCGCTTCTGTCACCTTGACATTGTACCCAGCAAGATTACGCACCCCCAATGACGCCATGAGTTTATAACGTCTATCCATTTCTGCCACACACCAGCGCAACGCATTTGCGGCATCTTTCATGTCAGTAATAACCGGTGTCAATAAGTGTGGAATGCCTTCATAAACAGATAACTCTAACATTTTGGGATCAATTAAAATTAAGCGTAATTGTTCCGGTGTGGCCTTGAATAACAAACTAAGAATCATCGCATTCACGCTAACAGACTTTCCGGAACCTGTCGTACCAGCGACTAATAAATGCGGCATTTTTGCTAAATCAACCACAACAGGTGAACCAGAAATATCTTTCCCTAGCGCCAAACTCACCGGTGAGCGTGATTGCGCATAACGCTGTGATTCTAATACTTCACGCAACACAACCACATCGCGATGTTCATTCGGTAATTCCAAACCAATAACAGATTTACCAGGAATCACTTCAACAACGCGCACACTGATTGCTGACAATGATCGCGCAATATCTTTAGCAAGCCCGCTAATTTTACTCACTTTGATACCCGGTGCTAAATCCAATTCGAAACGGGTAATCACAGGCCCTGGGTGCACGGCTACTACTCTTGCATCCACACCAAAATCCGCTAAGCGCGTCTCAACCAATTGTGATAATGCTTCAAACGTTGTATTCGAAAATGCTTTACCTTCCGAAGGTGGTGGTGGATTCAATAAACTCAGCGGTGGCAATGTACCGGGCGCCATATTCACCGGCGCGGGTATTTTCTTTTGCAGCAAACGTTTTTTAATCGGTGTTGATGCAACCAGTTCAGGCTCAGTGGGTTCCATACGAACAGGTTTCGTTTTTTTAAATTTTGCTTCTAGCTTCTCTAGCATCGATGGCTTTTTTGGCTCTGCTTTTATAACAGGCACAGGCATGGATGGCTCTGTGACAAACCGTTGCTGTTGTGATTGCTGTTGCTGCTTCTGTCGCAATGCTTCCCATAACATCTTGAGATGAGCACCCATAAAATCCATAAAACCCAACCAAGAAAAACCACTAAACAATGTCACTCCACACAAAAAAACCGTGATCAGTAATAACAAACCACCAATCGGATTCAACGAATGCATTAATGAGCGACCTATCAAATCACCGAGAATACCGCCGGATGAAACAGGCAAATGGATAGGATGGGATGGTAATCCGAAATTAGCTAATCCGCACATGCTCAAGACAATAAATATAAACCCGACGCTTTTTAAAATCAGGTCATGCTTTTCTGCTAACACTTCTTTCGCATCCGGTTGCACCCCCAGCCACGCAGCAAATACAGTTAAAGGTGGTAATAAATAAGCGATATAGCCAAATAAAGATAAAAAAACATCCGCCAAGAAGGCGCCGACTCGCCCACCCCAATTGGCGACATCTTTTTTAACGCCTGTCCCCAACCAACCTGGATCAGTACTGTGATAAGAAATAAATGAAACGAGTAAAAAGAGAGCTGTCGCTGCCGAAATAATCAGCAACCCTTCGCGCAGGCGATGCGCCATTTGCACAGCTAATGGGCGGCGAGTGGATTTATTTTGTGTTGCTTGTTTCAAGGTAAACTCCAATGTAAATTCTATCTTTTATCCATTTATTTTTGCTATATTACCACTCTTAAACTCTAAGCCAGAAGAAACTTTATGACAAACACTAAACATCATCGCCTAATTATTCTTGGATCCGGCCCTGCAGGTTATTCTGCGGCTGTTTATGCTGCTCGAGCCAATCTTAACCCCGTCGTTATTACCGGTATGGAACCTGGCGGCCAGCTAACCACCACAACCGATGTCGATAACTGGCCTGGCGATATTGAAGGGCTGCAAGGTCCTGTCTTAATGGAACGCATGAAAGCGCACGCGGAACGTTTTAACACAGAAATTATTTTCGATCACATTAATTCCGTTGATTTTAAACAACAGCCATTTGTTTTAAAAGGTGAATCTACCTATACTTGCGATGCGCTCATTATTGCGACTGGCGCAAGCGCCCAATACCTTGGCCTCCCCTCCGAAAAAGCCTTTATGGGTAAAGGGGTATCAGCTTGTGCAACCTGTGATGGCTTTTTTTATCGCGGCAAAAAAGTCGTTGTCGTCGGTGGCGGCAATACCGCTGTTGAAGAAGCACTTTATCTAGCGAATATTGCTTCGCATGTCACTGTGATCCATCGACGCGATAAATTTCGCTCTGAAAAAATTCTTTCTGATAAATTAATCAAAAAAACCGCAGCAGGTGGTAATGTCACGATTGAATGGAATCATGTCACCGAAGAAATTTTAGGTGATAATACGGGCGTCACTGGCATTCGCATTAAAGACGTTAATACCGGCAAAACAAAAGATATTAGCGCCGAAGGGACGTTTATTGCCATTGGTCATAAGCCTAATACCGATATTTTTGTTGGACAATTAGAGATGGGATCGAATGGCTATATCAAAGTAAAATCCGGCTTAGAAGGCGGCGCCACAGCCACTAGCATACCGGGTGTCTTTGCTGCAGGTGATGTGGCTGATCATGTGTATCGCCAAGCGGTGACTTCAGCTGGGTCGGGATGTATGGCGGCATTGGATGCGGATAAATATCTGGATAGTCTGGCAACAAGCAAGAAAGCACAAACTAAAGAAAATAACGTCTCCTGATAATCCCATGCTACCGAGCCGCGACCATCAGGGAGCGTCACTGCACATGAAAACCCGTAACGCTCCCTGATGGTCGCGGCCCGGTAAATTAATAACAACAAATTGATTTATATAATAAATTAGCTTATCTTTTTAAAATCTTTGCATCTTGCCCTCATTTAGGGCATTATTCTGTCGCTAACTTACTGATAATCAAGGCTTAACATTTATATGGCAAAAGAAGATCAAATTGAAATGGAAGGAACAGTTGTTGACACCCTTCCAAACACGATGTTTCGTGTTGAACTCGAAAATGGGCACGTTGTGATTGCTCATATTTCCGGAAAGATGCGCAAGAATTACATCCGCATTTTAAAAGGTGACAAAGTCACTGTGCAATTAACACCATACGATTTAACCAAAGGGCGTATTACATTCCGTAGTCGGGATGGTAAATCAAGTAACCCTGCTGTTGCTGAAACAAAACCAACAGAAAGCAACGAATAATCCGATCGCAAAAAAAATTAAAAAAACCTGTCTTTCCCGCGAAGGCGGGAATCTATTGATGGCATGCAGCAGTTTATAAATAGATTCCCGCCTTCGCGCAGTAGCGTCCGGTTAATCTGCGCATAAGTAGAACTGTCACCCCGCAAAAAACGCGCCACTTCTCTTTAAAAGAAAAATAAACCTTCATTCGCGTTTTTGTGCGGGGCCTGGTGCAAATTTTAAGAGAAACTGCGTATCACTTAAGTTCGTCAACCAGGCCCCGCACAAATTATCAGAACGAATTCTGTGTCCTTCTTAAAATTGTGGCTGATAATTTTGCGGGGTGACAGTTCTACTTATGCACAGATTAACCGGACACTACTGCGCCTTCGCGGGAAAGACAAGCTTGGGATGAGATTAGGTTATTTTTTTACAGTAGGCGTAACAGCGGTAGCACTCTCTTTTGCTTTGTTTTTCGCGTCCTCTTCTCTTATTTTATCACTGCGGTCCCTCATTAGCTGTGTTATTTTATCCTCTGCTTTCTTCTGTTCATCTACCGACATCGGATTCTGTTTGTCAGCCATTTTAACGCGAAAAGCTTGCAAAGCTGCTTGCAACTGACTTTCAAGCATGTCTATTTCTGTGAGCACTCTAAGAGGTTCGCTTCCCATCGCCACCATGCCCGACCTCCGCTCACCCGGTTGGATGAGCGGTTCGCTAGTCGATTTATCTTTTTTATCTCTCTTCCCAAACATCGAATTCTCCTCATTTTAAACAGAGTTTAATTCGGTATATTCTGCTGCTCATACTCTTCGATAGAAAACGTCAGCTTGTTATCAACCACCGACACACTGACATGCCCACCGTTGCTTAATTTTCCAAACAACAACTCTTCAGCAAGCGGTCGTTTAATTTCTTCCTGAATCAAGCGCGCCATCGGTCTTGCGCCCATTTTGGCATCGTAACCATTCGCAGCTAGCCAATTGCGGGCTTCGTCGGTTAACTCAAGAATGACGTGCTTCGCTTCTAATTGCACTTCTAATTCCATCATGAATTTACCAACCACACTTAAAATGGTGGTTTTATCCAGCGCTTTAAACTGAATCGTTGCATCAAGACGGTTACGGAATTCCGGCGTAAAGACACGATTAACCACAGCGATAATATCACTCGTCACATTGGACTCCGTAAAACCAATCGAATTTTTATCCATCACATCCGCACCCGCATTGGATGTCATGATTAAAATCGCATGACGGAAATCAGTTTTACGACCATTCGTATCGGTGAGTGTACCGTGGTCCATAATTTGCAACAGTAAGTTGTAAACATCAGGATGCGCTTTTTCAATTTCATCCAAAAGCACAACAGAGTGAGGATGTTTGTTCACGGCTTCTGTTAACAAACCGCCTTCGTCATAACCGACATAGCCTGGAGGCGCACCAATTAAACGCGAAACCGTGTGGCGTTCCATATATTCCGACATATCAAAACGAATTAACTCCACACCTAATGATTTCGCTAATTGTTTGCAAACCTCGGTTTTACCAACACCCGTTGGGCCGACAAACAAGAAAGAACCAATCGGTTTATTAGGATCACGCAAACCAGAACGTGATAAACGTACGGCGGCACCCAAGGTTTCCACTGCTTCTTCTTGACCGTAGATCAACATTTTCAAATCACGTGTCAGATTTTTCAGCGTTTCACGATCGGATGATGAAACATTTCGTTCTGGAATTCGCGCTATTTTTGCTACCACTTTTTCAATATCCACCGTTTCAATAATCGTTTTACGACTACCTTCGGGTAATAAATATTGATAAGCACCGACTTCATCGACTAAATCAATCGCTTTATCGGGTAAGCGTCGATCAGAAATATAACGTGCGGATAATTTCGACGCGGCTTCGAGTGATTCATCTGTGTATTTCACACCATGATGCATTTCAAAGCGGCTGCGTAACCCTTTTAAAATTTCGATGGTTTGATCAACTGTAGGCTCTTTGACATCAATTTTTTGGAAACGTCGCGCTAAGGCATGATCTTTTTCAAATACACCACGATATTCTTTGTATGTTGTCGAACCAATACAGGTTAAATCACCGGATGCTAGTAATGGTTTAATCAGGTTAGAAACATCCATCAAACCGCCGGATGCAGCACCCGCACCAATAATAGTATGTATTTCATCAATGAAAAGAATCGCACCTTTATGTTCTTTTAATTGATGTAATACACTCTTTAAACGTTTTTCAAAATCACCGCGATATTTAGTACCGGCAAGCAAGCTACCTAAATCCAGCGAATAAATCACGCTATCCGCAAGAATACTCGGTACTTTTTGCTCGATAATAAATCGTGCTAACCCTTCTGCAATCGCTGTTTTACCAACACCTGCTTCACCGACTAGCAATGGATTATTTTTACGACGGCGGCATAAAACTTGAATCGTTCTTTCCACTTCTTCTTCACGACCAATCAAGGGATCAATCATGCCAAGCTTGGCACGCGCATTCAGATTTGTCGTAAATTGTTCGAGAGGACTTGCACCAGCACCTTCTTCTTGCATGCCTTCATTTTCTTCCATGTAATGGCCGAGTTGATCGCCTTCCGCACGACCTGATGCACGCGGTTTTGTTGTACCATGCGAAATGTAATTGATCACATCCAAGCGACTCACATTTTCTTGACGAATCAAGTAAACGCTTTGGCTTTCTTGCTCACTAAAAATAGCGGCAAGTACGTTAGCACCAGTCACTTCTGTTTTTCCCGATGATTGCACATGGAAAACAGCACGTTGTAACACACGTTGGAAACCCAGGGTAGGCTGAGTATCTCTATCGTGTACATGCGCTGGAATAACAGGTGTAGTACGATCAATAAATTCGATAAGATTATTACGCAGGCGATTCAAATTAGCACCGCAGGCTTTTAAGACCTCCAGTGCGGATGAATTCTCCAAGAGCGCAATTAACAGATGTTCAACAGTGACAAATTCATGCCTTTTGGCACGAGCCTCTTTAAATGCTAAGTTCAACGTGTACTCAAGCTCTTTGTCTAGCATGGCACACCCTCCAACCTCTTTAAGGATTTACGTAGCCTCTACGCTGCACAGTAAAGGATGCTCGTGCCTCCTTGCGTAATTTACTACTTGATCCACTTTGGTCTCCGCCACATCCCGTGTATAGACACCACAATTTGCCTTACCTTGCATATGCACCTGATACATCGTATTCGTTGCGAGTGTCCGGTCCATATTAAAAAATAATTCCAATACTGCTACGACAAACTCCATTGGGGTAAAATCATCGTTATGCATGACTACCTGATACATTGATGGCTGCTTTATTTGCGGTTTTGCCTCAAGTACCAATTCCTGTAAATCATGTCCAACCTTACTATCCACTACTACGTTTTCCATACCACTTTACCTACTTATAGACGATAACTTGCAATTTTTCCTTATGTTAGAAATATATCTCTCACATCCCTCAAAAACCCGAAAAAGGCACTATACTTAAGAATGCAGACAGGCTCAAATTTGTTTAATTTATCGCTTTATTCTCTGCATTCGCTGCTGTCCTTAGCAATCCCCCAAAAAACCATTACCCTTACCTAATATGTTAAACCTATCGAAGCATTTTGGGGGAAATTATTTGAGAATTATCTATGCCATATGCGTAATTAGTGCGTTTCCAAAGGCGGAACAGGTTAACAACTGTGCACCCGACATTAGCCGCTCAAAATCATACGTCACCGTTTTTGCTGCAATTGCCCCTTCCATCCCTTCAATAATGAGATCAGCTGCTTCATTCCAGCCCATATGTCTTAACATCATTTCTGCAGACAGAATAAGCGACCCTGGATTGACCTTGTTTTGCCCAGCATACTTTGGTGCTGTACCATGTGTTGCCTCAAACATGGCTACACCATCGCCAATATTAGCGCCAGGGGCTATTCCTATACCACCCACTTGCGCAGCCAAGGCATCAGAAATGTAGTCACCATTTAAATTTAAGGTGGCAATAACACTATAATCGGCAGGACGTAATAAAATTTGTTGCAAAAATGCATCAGCAATCACATCTTTGATAACAATTTGATTACCTGTTTTAGGATTCTGCATGACTTGCCAGGGACCGCCATCCAACGGGACTGCATCAAACTCGGTTGTCGCCACTTCATAGCCCCACTCACGAAATGCGCCTTCCGTAAATTTCATGATGTTACCTTTATGCACTAACGTCACAGATTCACGGTCATTATCGATAGCGTATTGAATCGCACTTCGCACTAAACGTGCCGTACCTTGTTTTGAAACGGGTTTGATACCGATACCACACTGTTCTGGAAAACGAATTTTTTTCACACCCATTTCTGTTTGTAAAAACTGAATCACTTTTTTTGCTTCCGCTGTATCCGCGGCCCACTCGATACCGGCATAAATATCTTCGGAGTTTTCGCGAAAAATCACCATATTGGTTAGCCAGGGTTCTTTCACTGGGCTTGGCGTTCCCTCGAAATAACGCACTGGGCGCAAGCAGACATATAAATCCAATTGCTGACGCAATGCCACATTCAATGAACGAATGCCACCACTAACCGGTGTGGTCAGCGGCCCTTTGATAGAAACCACAAACTCTTGCAGTGCTGCTAATGTTTCTGCAGGCAACCACGTGTCTTTATCATAAATCTTCGTTGCTTTTTCGCCGGCATAAATTTCCATCCATTGAATGGCGCGCTTGCCGTGATAGGCTTGTTGAACTGCAGCATCCACCACTTGTTTCATCACCGGTGTAATATCAACACCCGTACCATCACCTTCAATAAATGGAATGATGGGTCGGTCCGGTACATTAAGCGATAAGTCTTTATTGACGGTAATTTTTTCCCCTGTGGTAGGCACAGTAATATGTTGGTACGCCATGCAGATACTCCCTTCTCATTTGTTATAGAAAAGACGCTATGGTACCAACAGGAGATGCTTTGAATCAAAAAAATGTGATGCTATACTCCAAAATCAATAAAAATCATGACTATGGAGCTAGATAATAATGAAAAGGATTTGCCTATCCATCTGCACCGGCGCTGCCGCTCTCGCATTTGCCGCTCCTGTCTCTGCAGCTATTCTTGGCCCCTATCTTGGTCTTGGCGTTGGCCAAAGCATCGCAAAAACACCGGATGGTTACGCTTTTAATGTCAGCACCTTACCTGGCGGCTCAGCTACTCATGCCCACACGGGCGCTGCTGGGCGTGCCTTTGGCGGTTTCAATTTCAATAGATATGCAGGGGTAGAGCTCGGCTATACCCGCTATGCCAGAGCACTCTATACAGGCCAAGCGCCGGGTTACTACGCCTCGATGAAATATTATTTTCGCACCTATGACATTGTTTTAAAAGGATATTTACCGCTTGGCGACTCAGGTTTCAACCTCTACGGCCTACTGGGTTATGCTCGCGTTGTAGGAACCCTGAAATACATCAATAATTTTGGCGTTCCATTAAGTGGTACCATCGCAACGCCACAAGCGAAGATAAACCATATGTGGAGAAATAGACCTATTTATGGTCTAGGCGCAAATTATACATTTGCGAAACATTTCACCATAGGTCTCGAAGCCACTGAAATTTATCGCATGGGTAGCTTTTCAACTAGCAACACAGCCACGCCTAATCTGGATCTTTATACGCTTAATTTTGCGTATAATTTCTGCTAGATTCGTGAACGTGCCCGTCCGTTTACATTTAAAAACGGGCACGGGCACGATGAGCCCACCAACCGCCTAGATACAAGTTCCAGCAATAGTGCTACAATTGCGCCACTATGAAACACACCACCCCAAAACACATCATTGTCGGCATGTCTGGCGGCGTTGACTCGTCTGTTACTGCTTTATTATTGAAAGAGCAGGGACACCGTGTCGAAGGTGTATTCATGAAAAACTGGGAAGAAGACGACACAGATACCTTCTGCCCCGCAAGTACCGATATGGCGGATGCCCAAGCCGTTTGTGATCAATTACACATTGAACTGCACCGAATTAATTTCGCCGCAGAGTATTGGGAAACTGTTTTTACCCATTTTTTAGCCGAATATCGTGCTGGACGCACACCGAATCCTGATATTCTCTGCAATAAAGAAATCAAATTTAAAGCCTTTCTTAATTATGCCAAACAACGTGGTGCTGATTATATTGCAACAGGACATTATGTTCGCGGTGAAGAACGACAAGGGCAATTTTATTTGTTAAAAGGTCTTGATAATCAAAAAGACCAAAGCTATTTTTTATATGCACTCAACCAAGAACAATTAAAATATAGCCTGTTTCCTATTGGCGATTTGCAAAAACACGTTGTGCGAGATATCGCTGAAAAAGCCGGTTTTCTTAATCATAAAAAGAAAGATAGTACTGGCATTTGCTTTATTGGCGAGCGCAAATTTAAAACTTTTTTAAGTGAATATTTACCTGCTCAACCGGGTGATATTGTCACTGATACTGGCCGCATTATTGGTTCCCATGATGGCTTAATGTTCCATACCTTAGGCCAACGACAAGGATTAAAAATTGGTGGCACCAAAGACTTACCAGAAGCACCGTGGTATGTCGTTGGCAAAGACTTGACGCACAACCGCCTGGTTGTTGCCCAAGGTCACGATCATCCTCTACTTTATCAACAATCTTTATACGCTGAGCAAGTACATTGGATCCAAGCTGAACCGGACACTTTTCCACAACGTATAACAGCAAAAACCCGCTACCGCCAAGCCGATCAAGCGTGTATCATCAATAAAGTTGATCATCAGCAATACCAAATTATTTTTGACGAACCGCAACGCGCTATGACACCAGGCCAGTCAGTGGTTTTTTATCATCACGACACTTGTCTTGGCGGCGGGATTATTGTGAGCGATGGAATAAAACGATGAACCAAAACAATCTTGACAAAATCACGATTGCACTTGCTGGAATCCTACAAGCCATTGCGTTAGTGCGAGAATTAACGCAAACAAGTCGCACAGATGAAGCGGCATTTACTACCAGCATGCACAGCATTTTTGAATTAAACCCTCAACATATAACCACCGTTTTTGGTGATCTGTCAGGGATTCGCTTAGGCCTTGAAAAAATCATTCACACATTTGATACCACGCATACAATTGATAAACTACAACATCGATACATGCTATCTCTCATTCATCTACAAAAAAAATTATCGCGCTCACCTAAAATGTTAGCGGCATTAGCTTTACGTTTAAAACAAATCCAGAAACAAGCCGATTATTTTTCATATACCCACCCAACAGTGATTGCTAACTTAGCCGATGTCTATGTCAACACAATTGGTACATTTAAATTTCGTATTATCGTACTGGGTAGCCAGCGCGTTCTCCATGCCCAAGAAAATATGGAAAAAGTGCGGGCCTTATTGCTGGCTGGCGTACGCTCCGCTGTTCTCTGGCGCCAAGTCGGCGGTTCACGGTTACAAATCTTATTTTCGCGTCACAAAATTAAAGTCGCTGCAGAGCGGCTGTTAAAACAACTGGAACATAATCAAAGGGCACAAAAGGAATTGACATGAGCACTTCATCATTGCTAGCAATCTCGCCGTTAGATGGTCGTTACCACGAAAAAGTAAATAGCATGCGGCCAATTTTCAGTGAGTTTGGCTTGATCCGTTTTCGTGTACTGATTGAAATCCGCTGGTTACAAATGTTAGCAGAACATGCCAAATTACCTGAGCTACCACCATTCAGCAGTCATGCTAATCACATATTAAATAGCATAGTTGATAATTTCTCTGAACAAGATGCCGCACGTATTAAACATATTGAAGCAGGGATTAACCACGACGTAAAAGCCGTCGAATATTTTATTAAAGAACGCATTGAAAATAATACCGAACTCGCGGGCATCAATGAATTTATTCATTTTGCTTGCACTTCTGAAGATATCAATAATTTGGCTTATGGACTCACGTTACAAACTGCTCGCAAGCAATCGATCTTACCCGGCTTGGATGAGTTAATTACCACTTTAAAATCATTAGCTCATGAGTATGCAGAGATTCCCATGTTGACTCGTACACATGGTCAACCTGCAACACCCTCCACCATTGGCAAGGAAATTGCTAACGTTATTGCACGACTACAACGCCAAAAAGAGCAAATTATTACAACCCCCATTTTAGGTAAAATAAACGGCGCAACCGGTAACTATAATGCACACGTTTCCGCTTATCCCGATGTCGACTGGCAACTGCTCAGTAAAAACTTCGTTTGCCAACTCGGGCTAACGTGGAATCCTTACACCACACAAATTGAACCACATGACTATATTGCCGAATTTCTCATGGCGATGATGCGTGTTAACACGGTCTTAATTGATTTTAACCGCGATATGTGGGGTTACATTTCGCTGAATTATTTCAAACAAAAAAGTCTGGGTAACGAAGTCGGATCATCAACCATGCCACATAAGATTAATCCCATCGATTTTGAAAATGCGGAAGGTAATCTTGGTATTGCTAACGCCTTACTTGATCACATGGCACAGAAATTACCGATTTCACGTTGGCAACGCGATTTATCAGATTCGACCGTATTACGTTGCATGGGCGTTGCTATTGCACATGCTGTGCTTGCCTATCAATCCACTTGCAAAGGGCTACAAAAAGTCGCGCCTAATTTTGATGTGATTGCCGCAGATTTGGAACAGCACTGGGAAATTCTGGCAGAACCTATTCAAACAGTCATGCGTCGCTATGGTATCGAACAACCTTATGAAAAATTAAAAGCGTTCACGCGCGGCAAAAAAATTGATAAACCCGTTCTGCAACAATTTATCAATGAATTGAGCTTGCCGACTGAAGTGAAACAACAATTGCTTGCACTTACACCACATAATTATTTAGGGTATGCGGTTGATTTAGCCAAACGAATATAAGCCAGCAAAGTTAACATAGGGAAATGTTACATGCGTCACACATATCCAATTCCAGCTCCACTATTTGACACACTCGAGCATTTGTCCGACACACCAAAACCGGTATACGATTATTTGCAGGCACTCAATATACCGGCAGCTTCACAGGAATTTAAGCTTTGTTTTGAATTTTTAAAAAGCTATGGCAACTCCATGGATACCTTCACAGCTTATCGTCGTGAAATTGAGCGGCTGCTACATTGGGCGTGGCTAATCTGCAAAAAACCTCTCAAAGAAATATCACGCAATGAAATTCGTGATTATTTACAATTTGTTTCTGCACCACCCAAATCCTGGATAGCCACTAAAAATGTTGATCGTTTTATTTCGGACGGCATGGGACAACGCAAACCTAATCCAGATTGGCGGCCCTTTGTTGTACGAATCAGCAAAATCAATCGCATGCATGGTAAAACAGTCAATAAAGATGATTATCAACTTAGCAATAAATCCATGGAAGCAATTTTTGCCGCGCTGAGTTCATTATTTACGTTTCTCCAACAAGAAAATTATCTCGACGTCAATCCGATTAGTTTAATTCGCCAAAAAAAGGGATATATACAACGCCAGCAAACCCGCAAGGTCACGCGCAAACTTAGCAAATTACAATGGTTGCATGTGATTAATGCTGCTGAAGAAATGGCGAAATCAGATCCACAACATCAGCGAACTTTATTTTTGATGTCTGCTTTTTATTTATTAGGTTTACGTATTTCGGAGTTAGCATACGCACCGGGTCGCATTGCCGCTATGGGAAACTTTGCGCCTGATAAAGAAGGGTTATGGTGGTATACCACGGTTGGTAAAGGCAATAAGCTACGTGACATCGCTGTTCCAAATGAATTATTGGACTCACTCAAGATTTATCGAGAAAGCCTAGGCTTGTCATCACTACCTAGCCGAGAAGAACCTACACCATTACTACCTAAAATAAAAGGCAAACAAGGTTTAGGCTCACGTCAAATTCGCAATATTGTCCAAACAGTCTTTGATCAAGCCATTCATGCACTCCTACGTCAACACAAAAAAGATGAAGCAGAAGACCTTGCAACAGCCACGGTACACTGGCTACGTCACACGGCTATTTCGACCGATGTGGAGTTCAGGCCTCGAGAACATATTCGCGATGATGTCGGCCATGAAAATGCCTCAACGATGGATAAATATATTGATATTGATCGGATAGCGCGCCATCAATCCGCACAACACAAACAATTAAGGCCTGACCATAAAGAAACGACTGATCCGACTAAAAACAAACTTTCATGAGGGAGAAATCGATGCAGTTAAAAAAAATTCTTATCAGCGCCCTATTAATGGCATTGGCTACGCCTAGCTTTGCGATTTTTTGTCCTGGTGGATTTAATCAAATCAATATTGGCGACACATTAGAACAAGTCAAACAACAATGTGGCGCTCCGACTACACAGAAAGAATCTGAATCAAAAGACAAACTACCACAAGAATGGAATTATTACTTACAAATGAGTCCAACAGATCAAGCCACTCTAAAAACAACGATTGCATTTAACCATGGCAAAGTGACTAACATGAGCGTCAATGGTATTGGTGTTAGCAGCACAGCGATTTGCAACGGCAACAATGTGAGTGTGGGCGATACCGATGAGTCAGTCACAAGAGCCTGCGGCAAACCCGCTTTTATCCAACAAGGCAATATCAATGTGCCACCACCAACTAAAGTGATGGAATTTAATTATACGAGTGATGCAGGTACCAGCACGTTAATATTCGAAAATGGTGTATTAACGGGAACAAAATAATTAACACGTAGCCCGTATGGAGCGCAGCGCAATACGGGATTTTGCGCACACCATCCTACATTCTACGATTTTTTTAACTCCCCCAAATAATGAAGCAACGGTTTGATCGTAATCCCTTGCACAATAATAGAGAACGCAACAACAATAAAAGCAACGGATGTGATTTCATCCCGATAAGGAATGCTATCCGGCAATCCTAGCGCCAGTGCCAACGCAAGTGCACCGCGCAAACCACCCCAGCATAAAATATTTTGATATGACCTTGTCATCCGTAACGGGCCCGCCGAAAAAGCCAATCCAATGGGATAAATTGAAATAACGCGACCTAGCATTAAAACAATAATAGCAATCAGAGAAGCGTGCCAAAATTGTTGAAAAGGTTGTTGTACTTCACGCACCCCTATCAACAAAAAAACAAACGAGTTGGCAATAAATGCAAGATATTCCCAAAAAGATGTCACCGCAATATGACCTCTTTCAGTGAGCGTATTTCCCCATATAATCCTATTACCCATAATCAAACCAGCCACGAGTGTCGCTAAGACCCCCGAAGCATGGAAATATTCTGCTAGCAAAAAAGAGCCGTATGCAGCAACCGTTGTCAATGTTATTTCTACCAGATGATCTGCTGTTTTACCGATCATAAACAAAATCAACGTCGTCACTACAATGGCACAGACTAGACTCCCCAAAACCGTTGATACCAGTGTCATCGCAATGACACCTATTGATAAATTGCCCCCTCCCGCTATACCAACTAATAAAGTAAAAATAACAGCCGCTGTACCATCATTAAATAAGCTTTCACCTTCCACGAGTAATTTTAAACGGTCACTGACATGCGACTCTTTAAAAATGGCAATAACCGATATGGGATCTGTTGCTGAAATTAATGCTCCAAAAATAGCTGCGCTAATCCAAGGCCAAGCAAGCAGCCAGTGCAATCCCATCGTCACTACAGCTGCGGCTATTACCACACCCACTGTTGCCATGGTAATAATGAGCGGAAATTCTTTCGCCAATGCTTTCTGCGGCAAAAATAAAGCCGCCTCAAAAATAAGTGGCGGTAACAGTACCTTATAAATTAAATCCGGCGTTACTGTAATATTAGCAACGATAGGGAAGGTGGCTAAAATCCCCCCCATAAAAACAAGGCCTACACTATAAGGCAACCGCAATTTACTTGTTATCATCGCAACCATTGATAAAATCAATAGCAAGACTTGTAACATTTGAAAGTGTGCTATGCTGATTGTCATTGTTTCGCCTTACAAAAACCTATTTTTCAATTTTCGCCCTGCATACACTTTAGCAGATTCATTCAGCCATTATAACGTAACAGCATGCAAATTTAAATATAACCCCCTATTTTCACAAACAAATTTATTTTCTCTATTCTAAAAATTCCGAACTATACTTCAAGTATCATGAAACTCATTCGCAGGTACTAACATGTCAGCGTCTCATAACCATTTACAGGAAGCATCTTTTGAAGATTTATTCAAAAGAATCGCACTTTGCGTTGCCTCAAACGAATTAAAATTATCCCTGCCAGAAGATCTTCATGATTTTCATGACATGCTAGAGCGTTTTAATAAGAATCAATTAAGCGATAAAGAATGCGATGATCTTTTTCAACTACTGGATCCTGTGACTAAATTAGATTTCTCAGGCATCACAAAATTTCTTTTAGAGTCTCACGTACTATCACATACCAATGCCGATAACGATGCGAGCACAGACATCCCTGAGTTTACTGTGTTTCCCTATGTTGAAGAAATGGCTGAGATTATAAATCAATTACCTCGCTTAACATCTCTAAACATTCGTAATAATACGTTCGGTATAAATGAACTCGCATTGCTACATACTGCCATCGGGAATCATCCTAGCTTAAATCAAATTCAAGCAGATAATGAAAGATTGCAACAAGCTCTAGCTACATCACCTGAAATTCTCAACGAAGAAACTGATCCAGATAATAATCTCGATGATGAAATGCCTGATGTCGATGACTCACAATACGAAGCAGATGTTGAATCTGAAGCACAAGAAGAATCTCCCACACCATCCCCTGTCTCTGCAAATTCAGAGACTACCCCAATTTCAGATAAAATAGCTCAAGACACTGTAGAAATAAGAAAAACCAAGTCGAGTGGAAGTCCACATAGAAATTTATTTTTCACACCATCGACTACTGAATCATCAAGCTCAAATTCACCCACACCGATACCTTATTTATCTAGCAGCAGTGAACCCCCATCACCCAGAAAATTTCAAAACCCCACCCCGGATACAATCACCAACGATCAACACGATATAGTCAAACCCATTGCACGCAAACCACCCTTGGCTTGAAATCTAGACCTTCACCGCCAGCAATCCCACACTCTCACGACCATTGAAAGATCGTATAAAATCCATTTAACGTAGCCAAGCTACTCTTTTTTTGTTGTTGTTACTTTAAAGACAACTTGTGTGGAATTATCCGCTGCCTCCCAAGGTCTTGCATAGACAAAACGAATCGTTGTTTGTTGCGGCACAAGAAAGGCTGCTGGTTTTGCACGGAACGTCCATAATTCATATCCGGGCGCACCCATTAATTTTTTATCGGTAGGTGCTTCAAAATGCTGTTTCACAGGCTCCACTAAACTGCTATTAAATTCTCGCAAAAACCAAGAATACCCCGTTGTTGGATTCGATTTTAATTTGATAACAAAGCTTGGTTTGTCGCTGGAAACCATAATGATAGGTTTTTCTTGCTGATACACAGGTATCGCCGTTGCACTCTGCTTTGCATTTTGAGCATACACAACCGAGCAACCCATAATCGCACATAGCATCAATGCTTTTGTGAAGGTACGCATATAATTTCTCCTAGTTTTTTTAATAACGCAACCGACAATGCATCATCTATCTGCGCGGTCACTGGTAAACACCAAAATCGTTCATCCGCAAAAATAAAACATTTTACGGCGTCTTTTTCCGTCATCACAATTGGCAATGTGTCGCCAAAATAAAAATCGCTGGCTTGATAAGCATAATGGTCAGGAAAAACATGCTCAATGACATTCATTCCCGCGCAGCGTAACATCGCAAAAAATCGCGCCGGATTGCCAACCGCTGCCACCGCATGCACTGTTGCACCCGCAAAATCATGTAACAATTTTGTGTGCGCCTGATCATGCAGCTTCACCAATGTCTCGCCTTGCAAAACCATAGCATACTCACCCCGCTGCGCTTGTTGTTGCGCTACAACCCAATCTACTTCTTGTAATCGCGTAATTGGTTCACGCAAGGGACCAGCCGGCAATAAACAACCGTTACCAAACCGCCTATCACCATCGACAATGGCAATTTCGATATTTCTACCTAAACTATAATGTTGCAAACCATCATCGCTAATTACGACATTACAATCAGAATCTGCCATTAATTTCTGCACCGCGCTAACACGTTTAGCACAAACTACGACAGGACAATCAGTTCGTTTCGCTAATAAGACGACCTCATCACCCACTTGTTTTGGGTCTGAATCTGCTGCCACACACTGAGCGACAGTATTGAATTTGCCACCATAACCCCGGCTAACAATTCCCGGACGAAATCCTTGCGTCTTTAAAAAATTCGCTAGCCAAATCACAAAAGGTGTTTTGCCAGTACCACCCACAGTAATATTACCAACAACAATAACAGGGATAGAAAAATGATGGGTTTTCTTCAAACCAAAACGATATAACGCACGCCGTATCCAAACTACAAGACCAAATAGCCAAGATAATGGCAGTAATAGCCCTGTGAATAACGTATGTGTTGAACGATACCAGTGACGATCAACCGCCATGTTTTTACTCCACAGTCAGTGGCTCATCTTTGAATTGCATTTTGTATAAGCGTGCATAAGCGCCGTCTTTGTCAAGTAACTCGGTATGACTACCTACTTCCATAATACGGCCATGATCAAGCACAATGATTTTATTCGCATACTCAACGGTAGAAAGGCGATGCGCAATGACTAACGTGGTACGATCACGCATCAATGCTTCTAATGCCGATTGAATATAACGCTCAGACTCAGTATCTAACGCAGAGGTTGCTTCATCTAAAATTAAAATCGGCGCATTTTTTAAAATGGCACGTGCTATCGCAATACGCTGACGCTGACCGCCGGATAATAACACGCCATTTTCACCAATTAATGTATTCAATCCCTGCGGCATCTGCTCCACAAAATCGAGCACATAAGCCGCTTTGGCAGCAGCTCGAATTTCTGCTTCGGTCACTTCACCAAAACGGCCATAAGCAATATTATTGGCAATCGTATCATTAAACAATGTGACATGTTGTGACACTAACGAAAACTGACGGCGCAAATCCGCCAAACGATAATCTTTGATAGAAACATCATCTAACAATATTTCACCCGTATAATCATCGTAAAAACGCGGCAATAAACTCACTAACGTCGATTTACCACTACCAGAACGTCCGACCAATGCCACCACCTCACCAGGCTGCACTGTGAAATGAATATCGTGTAAAACAGGCTTATTCTCTTCGTACGCAAAACCCACATGCGCAAATGCCATCTTACCTTGTACACGCTGCACAGTGATCGTACCGGTTTCTTGCTCGGGTGTTTGATCCAACAATTCAAATACCGTTTGCGCGCCTGCTAAACCGCGATATAACTTATTTTGCATCGACGTTAAATCTTTCATCGGTTTCAAGAGCGCCAACATCGCACCGACCATCGAGATAAAACCACCGGGCGTCAAAATTGAATCGGCAATATCAAATGTAGCAACATACAAAGTGACAGACAATGCCATAGCAGCAACAAGCTGCACTGTGGAGACACTCCACGAACGCGCAGCGATGACTTTCATTTCGCGTTGACGATTCACACGTGTTGCTTTGAAAAACTTATCCGTCTCATAAGCTTGACCACCAAACGCGCGGACCTCTTTATAGCCGTCAATGTTTTCTTCCGTACGATGCGTCAATTCCGCCATGGACTCTTGAATACTCAGACTAAGCTTGCGCACACGCACACTGGAATAACGCATAATCACAGTAATAGATGGGATAATAATGAAATACAACAGACTCAGTTTCCAACTGGTGGTAAACATCACCACTAACAAACCGATAATCAGGCAAGTTGATTGAATGGCTGTGGTTAACACATCGGCACTGGCATTTGCCACTTGCTCAACACTATATAAAATAACAGCCAACAGCTGACCCGATGTTGAATGATCATAAAACCGTGCGGGCAAGCGCTGCAAATGACTAAACATATCTTGTCGCAAACGCATGATGACATTACGCGATACCGAGGCCAAATTATAACTCGATAAGAAACTCGCAACGCCACGCAGCAGAAACGCAATCAAGACCATATACGGTGCCATACGCAAAAATTCGCGATTTTTGCCAACCAAACCTTTATTCAGTAATGGCTCTAAGAAATGCACAAACCAGGCATCAATACCGGAATACAGCATGCTGGCCAGGATAGCAATCACTAACGATGGCCAATAACGGCGAACATAGGTAAATAAACGCGCATAGACAACTAAGGCGTTAGCAATGGATTTTTCTTCTGTCGACTTGGCCATAAGCAGATTTACATCACGTGAAAATGCGATATCCTAACACAATTCAAAAATCAACACACGGATCAGACACATGAATGAGTTAAAAAGCATCATTGAAAGCGCTTTCGAAGATCGAGCCAGTATCACCCCAACCAATGTCTCAGCTGAAATAAAAAACGCTATAAATCAATCGATTACACTATTAGATACTGGCAAGGCTCGAGTTGCAGAAAAGATTTCCGGCGAATGGATCATTCATCAATGGCTAAAAAAAGCCGTACTGCTTTATTTTCGCACCCATGACAATGCTGTCATGGATGGTGGTTTTACACACTATTTTGATAAAGTTCCCTTAAAATTCCACAATGATACTGCGGCTCTTCAAGCATCTGGCGTACGAATCGTACCACCCGCTGTAGCACGCAAAGGGGCTTATATTGCGCCGAATACCGTATTAATGCCCTCTTACGTCAATATTGGTGCCTACATTGATAGCGGCACCATGATTGATACCTGGGCCACGGTCGGCTCTTGTGTGCAAGTTGGTAAAAATGTCCATATCTCGGGTGGCGTCGGCTTAGGCGGCGTTCTAGAACCGCTACAAGCAAACCCTACTATTATCGAAGATAATTGTTTTATTGGCGCACGCTCTGAAATTGTGGAAGGCGTCATCGTCGAAGAAGGTTCTGTAATCTCAATGGGCGTGTATATTGGCCAAAGCACACGTATTTATAATCGCGAAACAGATGAAGTAATTTTTGGCCGCGTGCCCGCTGGTTCTGTGGTCGTACCAGGAAATTTACCGAGTAAAGATGGCAAATACAGTTTGTATTGTGCTGTTATCGTGAAACAAGTTGATGCTAAAACGCGCGGGAAAGTTAGCATCAATGAGTTATTACGAAATGTCGATGAAGCAATTCAAAACTAAAATTATCCCCTCTCCCATGAATGAGAGAGGTGAAATATTTTTTAAATAAGGATCTCTCATGCCACAAACAACCATTGATTTAATTAATAACTATTATCAAGCCTTCAACGCGGGCGATATGAATGCTTTCTTAAATTTGCTCGACGACAATATCATTCATGACATCAACCAAGGCGGCATTCAAACCGGTAAAGATGTTTTTAAAAAATTCATGGATCATATGAACCAGTGTTACAAAGAAAATATTCGTGACATCACCATCATGACAAACACAGATGGTAGCAGTGCCGCGGCAAAATTTATGGTAGATGGCGCATACTTAGCAACAGACAATGGTTTTCCGGAAGCAACACAACAAAAATATTCTCTACCCGCCGGCAGTTTTTTTGATATAAAAAACGGTAAAATTACACGCGTCACTACCTATTACAATTTGCCAGAATGGTTAAAGCAAGTCAGCGAGAAATAAAGATGAACGACAATTTAAAAATCATCCGTCTTAAAGGTATAGAGCTCGCGCCTTATATTACCGATCTTGCCGCACTGCGCATTAGCGTGTTTCGTGCGTTTCCTTATCTCTATGATGGCAACATGGACTACGAAAAAAAATATTTGCAAACCTATATCAATTGCCCACACGCTAATATGGTGCTGGTATTTGATGGCAAAAAAGTTGTCGGCGCATCAACTGCTATTCCGTTACGCGATGAAACAGGTGAATGTAAAGCCCCCTTTCTAACAGCCAACATTGATATCGATAAAATATTTTATTTCGGTGAATCCGTCTTACTGCCTGAGTACCGCGGCCAACACATTGGCAAGCGTTTTTTTGCAGAGCGTGAAGCGGCAGCGCGTGAGAATCACTGTACCATTACTGCATTTTGTGGCGTTGAAAGACCCGCCAATCATCCACATCGTCCAGCAGATTGGCATCCTCTTGATAATTTTTGGCAACAACTAGGTTATCAAAAACATCCTGAAATCCACACAACGTACTCCTGGAAAGACTTAGATGAAAACACAGAATCTGAAAAACCCATGGTATTTTGGATGAAACAATTATGAGTGCAAACCCCATTGTCACCGTTTGCAACTATGAATTAACTGATCTTCTGAATTGGCAAGCCTATGCAGATAAAATTCGCGATCTCGTTAAAACAGCCAACGAGAGTCACACCAATATTTTATGTCTCGCAGAATATGCCGGCATGGATTTATGCGGCTGGATACCTCGCGATCTCGCGACACAATTTGCAAAAATTCAAGATTATTTACCGCAATACATCGCACTCTATCAAACTCTAGCAAAAGAATTTAATATTTATATTCAACCCGGCACACTGCCTGTCAAAGACGGCGATCATTACAAAAATCGTGCGTATTTTTTTAAAAAAAATGGGGACTATTGTTTCCAAGATAAAATGATTTTAACACCCATTGAGATTAGTTTAAACTTACTACAACCTAGCACTGAATTAAAATTATTTGATACCGAGTTTGGTAAAATAGGTATTGCCATTTGTTATGACAGTGAATTTCCACTGCTTATTCACACCATGGCCAGTGCTGGTGCAACATTAATTATCGTTCCCAGCTGCACGGAAACCCAACATGGTTACACGCGTGTTTCCATTTCCTGTCGCGCACGCGCTATCGAGAACCAATGTTATGTTGCCAACGCTTACTTAGTTGGCAAACTTACAACCTGTGATTTTTTCTCGGATCATACGGGCCATGCGGGCATTTATGCACCCGCTGATTTAGGTCAACCCGCGGATGGTATTATCG
>JABDGK010000033.1:0-1769 GCA_013286085.1 Gammaproteobacteria bacterium
CGATCAGACCAAACCAAAGTGCTGCAGCCATGCTAGCGGTATCGAATCGTGGGATTATTTAAAAAAACGTTTAGATGAATTGCAATTATCAAATCAAGGCAATATTTATCGCACCAAAGCCAATTGCTTGCGTGTGTGTCAACAAGGCCCAATTGCTGTCGTGTATCCTGACGGTGTTTGGTACCACTCGTGTTCTCCTGCTGTTTTAGAAAGAATTATTCAAGAACACTTCATTGGCGGTCAACCCGTAACAGACTATGTGATTCGCTAACATGCCAATTTCTCGCATTTTTCAAGCCATTCCGCTGGCTGTCAATACGCAAATTATTTTAGATAATCAAGCGAGTCATCATGTGGCGCGCGTGTTGCGTGCAAAAGTCAGTGATGAAGTGGTTATTTTTAATGGCGAAGGTGGTGAGTTTCTCGGTACGATTACGCATATCGATAAAAAAAATGTGACCGTGTCGCTCACAACTTTTGATGCACGCGAAGCCGAATCCACATTGCACTTAACATTGGCGCAAGGTATTTCACGCGGCGAAAAAATGGATTACACCATTCAAAAAGCCGTGGAACTGGGGGTGAATCGCATTGTGCCCTTGTTAACAGAACGCTGTAACGTGAAGTTGGACGATGAGCGCCGTCAAAAACGCTTTCAACATTGGCAATCGATTGTGGTGAGCGCGTGTGAGCAATCTGGGCGCAATCGTCTCCCTGAGATCCTTGCTCCGCAAGCATTGACAACATGGTTGCCGACAGTGCAAGCTGATCAGGGTTTTGTATTGGCGCCCGGCGCGGAACGATCTCTGCAGCACTTTTCTCTCGAAAAATCAGCGCATATCGTGTTATTAATTGGCCCAGAAGGTGGCTTAAGTCAGGCTGAAATTACGCAATCCCAGCGGTATGGATTTGCCCCGCTCGCATTGGGCCCGCGCATTTTACGGACAGAAACAGCGGCAGTCGCTGCTTTAACAGCGCTGCAATGTTGTTTTGGTGATATTTAGGGATAAAAATTGATCAAAATTAGTGGGTTGGTGTATTAAAATCTTTCGAGTATAATGACCCGCTCTTGTTTGGAGGTATATATCGAATGGCTGATGAAGCTGATATAGCAAGTGACTATAACGAGTTAATGATTTCGCGTGCGCTTGGCAGAATTCGCCGAGACACCAGTATTAAAGCCGGTCCAAAGTTGTGTGGTGACTGTGAAGAAGCAATTCCAGAAGCGCGACGTAAACTGGGTTTTAAATTATGTGTGCAATGTGCAGAAGAAACAGAGCGACGTAATTCATTATTCGCCAATTATTAATTTTTAAAAAATAAAGAAGGAAATATCCATGGATAACAATGCTATTGGTTCTCACGTAGACGCAACAGAAAATACATTACGTAATAATGTTGCTCAAGTGATGCAACAATATTTTGCTAACTTGAAAGGCGAAGAGCCGCGCAATGTGTATGATTTTTTCTTGGAAGAAATCGAAGAGCCATTGTTGCAAATCGTGATGCGTGAAACACGCAACAATCAATCTGAAGCAGCGCGTATGCTAGGTGTATCACGTGGTACATTGCGTAGCATGTTGAAGAAATACGGTTTGTTATAAAATTTCTGTAGGGTGGACACGCTATGCGTTGAGGTGTGTCCCCGCGAATTTTTTTATAATTCATTCCAAGCTTGTCTTTCCCGCCTTCGCGGGAAAGACGAGTTTTTTAATTTCTTTTGCGATAATCAGCACTAAAAAATTCGCGGGGATATTTCAGCGCTATGC
>JABDGK010000033.1:1779-27013 GCA_013286085.1 Gammaproteobacteria bacterium
GGGACACACCTCAACGCATAGCGTGTCCACCCTACGTTATTTTTGTTTTTTGACATCTACGGTGATTTTGGCATTTGTGCGTTTCTTTCAGCATCATCTAGTTTCTTTTCAATTTTTTTCAATGCACGCAAGAGTCGGCTGCCAGTGAAAAATGTGTAGACTTTTCCATGTTCTAACTCGCGAGCGGTGTTTTCTGCTTGAGCTTGAGTAAGTTGTGTTTTACAAGCTGTAATAGAATGCGGCTTTTTGATAAAGCGTAATAGGTTATTTGCAATACTGCTTTTTTTCGCAGTGAGCGCGGGATTATAGGGTGAAAGAGCTGATAAACATCCGGGTTCGCAGTTTTTAATATACTCTTCTAAAGTGTGAATGGCTGCATCGCGAATGGATTGAATTTCATCTCGTTTTGATGATTGTGGTGCCGCATATCTTTCTACCTCATCATCTGTATCGTCATCACCGGGATGAGCGTGGGTATGCATTGCATGAAAGCTTTGATAGTTGCTGACAGGCTTGGATGCTAATGGGGTGGATGGTGCCGATGAGCTTGTCTCTGCTGAGTCTAGTTCATTGTCTGACTCGTCGTCTGTTATGGGTGAGTAATAAATATCATCAGCGCCAGAGTGGCCAACCCGTCGTGTCTTGGGGCGAGAGTTTCTAGGATTTCCGGATCTTAGCATACATTCCTCTCCTGTTAGTTGTACTGGCGATCTGTTTCAATTATTGTAATTGCATAAAATTAAGACATTATTAAGGTTTTAAATGAATCCCGAAGGAGTTTGGTTGCTGGTAGTGTAGGATTCTTGTTATTATCAAAGACATAGGCAAGAGTGGCTAACAGGACCTTGGGCGCACAATATGCTTACTGATTATCAGCAAGTCATCCACGAGCTTTCCGAACGGATTGTGCTTGCCCAAAAACCTATTCGAATTTTAGATGCCTTAAAATGGGATAATCAGGTTCAAGAACAATTTTTTAAGCATAAATTCAAAAAACTGCCGAATGTCACGACTGCCTATTACCTCGAAAATAACCCACTGCAATTTGATCCTCTCAAAAAGATCGAAGAGTTTCATGAAATTGAGCGCAGCATCCGCCGTAAACTAGGCCAATACAGTGGTGTGGGTAGTATGATGCAGCGTATGTGTCGTGAGTATTCGCGTGTTGTTGAAATGCTATTGGCGCGCGGTACACCACATTTCACGGAAATTTCTCAAGAGCTTTATGGCAGTTCTGAAGATGCTTTTCACATCGGTGCACCAACACTGAAAGACTTAGCCACTGTTGTGACGAGTACGTTAGCCAATATTAAAAACCAAGTTACAACGCAAGCGGACGTGAAATCATTCACTAGCGATGACGCCGTGACCATTTTACGTGAAAAACTCGGTAACTATTTTGATGAACGTGATCAAGTACGCGTGGAATTAAGCGATGGTATTATTGCGGATGCATCCGCTGGTGCGGATCGTATTAAAATTCACAAAGGGTTGATGTTTAGCGAGCGTGAAATTCGCATATTTGAAATTCATGAAGGTTGGGTGCATTTAGGTACGACGCTGAATGGCTTATCACAGCCTGTGTGCACATTCTTAAGTAAAGGGCCGCCATCGTCGACCATTACGCAAGAAGGTTTGGGAATTATTGCTGAAGTCTTTACGTTTTCATCGTACCCAGGTCGATTAAGACGCCTCACGAATCGCATTACGGCCGTGAATATGGCGGAAGAGGGTGCGGATTTTCTCGATGTTTTTAATTTTTATCGCGAGCAAGGTATTGAAGAAAGTGATTGCTATTTATATGCCTCACGTGTGTTCCGTGGTAGCACGCCAGACTCAGGACCTTTCACCAAAGATCTATCCTACAGTAAAGGCTTTATTTTAATTTATAACTATATCCGCTTAGCGGTACAACGCGGATTAGTGAATCAAATCCCTTTATTATTTTTAGGCAAAACCACACTCGAAGATATTCATATTCTGTCTGATTTGGTGGAGGAAAACATTGTCACGCCACCGCGTTATGTGCCGCCACAGTTTCAAGATATTGCTGCATTAAGTGCGTGGATGTGTTATTCGCTGTTCTTGAATAAATTAGACTTGCAGCGGATGGCGACGGATTTTAAGGCGATTTTGCATTGATTATCTATTGTTTAATGTTCTGTTCTTTCCTTCATGATCTGCAACATTCACTATCGCTGTTTTCTTGCGCTGATGTTGAGGTGTGGCATGAACAGGTGATAGAGGAGCTTCTGACGTTGGAGCAATAATTTTGAGCGTTGCAGAAGTTTCATTAAAAATTTTGACATGTTGTTCATAATCATTATTGTTTAATCGTTTGAGAAGTAACGCTTTGCTGCTTTCATTTTCATTTAATAGCTTCCCAAGTGCGTTTGCCTCGCCAAGTACTGTGTTTATCATGTCCTGTCTCTTTTCTTCAGGCATGTCATTTAAAAAAGTAATCAATTCGCTACAGAAATTGCTTGTTTCGTTTTTAAGAAGCTCAAGAGTTTCTGTGCCATATTGATACTCAGAAGACAAACTAGTCAATAGAAGTAGAACTTGAGCGTAATCGGACGCATTAACTGCGTTGTTGATGGCGGTATCAAATTCTATATGATATTGAGGATCAGTTAAGATCGTCATTATTTCAAGATTTTGTTGTTGTAATGCAGAAGCAATAATCTGCTCACTTTTTACTTGCGGATTTGCGCCGCCTCGTAACAATGCTCGGAAAATGCTGGCGTTGTTTGCCCATGCAGCCAGCGCTAGCGGTGTTAATCCATCATTCGTTGCCAAATTTGCATCAGCTCCTTTTTCGAGTAGTTGTTTGACGATTTGTTTGTTGTTAGCTGAAATTGCAAATAATAACGCAGTCATGCCTGTATGATCTTGAATATTAATCGTCTCTTTAGACATTCTGGGGAGTAATAAATTCACGGTTTCTTGAAACCCTTCTAGCACGGCAATCGAGAGTGCAGTCCGGTTGTAGTCATCGGTTTGCCCTAAATCAGTTTCTTCATGTAAGAGATTTTCTATTTTTTCGAAATCGTTCTGTTGCGCGGCTTCCAAAAGAGGTAACGTTTTTGTTTGTTGATCTGAAGAAAGTGCACTAGTAAGTTTACTAATGCCAAGATCTAGCATCCGATATTGCGGATTGTTACTCACTTCTTTTAGGGCGGTAAAATTATCATCCCATACTTTTGCGGCTGACTTTTTATCTAAGACGCCTGTTTTTCTTAGAAAAGCCATGGTTCTAATAAGTTGCAGTGAAGGGGGCATGTAATGACCACTATTGTTGGCGAGTTTCTGTAAGTTGCCATTGGTAACTGTAAAAATGCCAGGAAAAAAAACCGGACTGCCCGCAAGAGCGCTAGTATGATGAAAACGAGAATCGCTGCTAGGTAGTGCAAACATTTCACCTTTAGCTGAAATGATAAAGATAGCTTCGTTTTCTTTGCCAAATTTTTTGGTATCAAAATTAGTTAGCGCTAGGTTTTCCCCATTGGGAGAAAGTATTATTTCTTTAAATTTTCCCTCGTGGACAAAAACTCGATAAGGTTCTTTTTCATCACCAGCCAAATAAGTAACACTGTGTTCCATGTCAGTTTCAATTGCGTCATCGATAGGTCTGATCAGTGCTTTAGATTTAATTTGTCTTGTTATTTGTTTGAATGCAGTAGATAAATAGGCTTTTCTGCTTTCCTGTTTTGTTACATCTGTCCGAGAATTAGGTGTATGCCAAGGCATATAATTTGGATCTATATTTTTGTATTTTTCCCTGAGCGCAATTTTTTGTTGTAGCTCATCATTATTTTTTGCATCGACGATAGCTGCGGCAAATTGACGGGCCTGCGTAGCGAGCCTTTGGTAAGCCTCAGACGTTGCAGTATTACCTTGTATTTTTTGGCATGCACTGATTAGGTTGGTTAGCGCATCAAAGCGATCATACATTGTTTTTGCATCAAAAATTTTTTTTAAGGCAATCATGACGTTTAGATTATTTGCGCTCGGAAACCGATTTTGCCATTGTGTTGGAGACCATAAAATTGTCGTCATAACCTATTCTCAAGTAAACAGAAACAACCAAATTTAAGGTTTTTCCTATCCCTAGTTATGAGTATAGTCTATATTTAAGACAAATCATGATGTTGTGGTGATCTTTAGTAAAACCAGTGCGTTAAGATCTGGAGATGGGAAAATCGTAGGGCCGACCCTGTTTAAAAGCACAGCGGGGTAAACTCCACGCAGTGTGTCCACCGGGTGAGGTTTATTTTTTTAGGAGAGGCGGAGTTGGTTTTTTATCCCTTCCCGCTCGAACGATTCTTATCAACTTCTGTGCTTTGCTCAATAAACTCAATAATCGCACCAGCGACATCAATGCCAGTGGCTTTTTCAATACCTTCAAGACCCGGAGATGCATTCACTTCCATAATCAATGGACCGCGATTGGAACGTACAATGTCTACGCCTGCAACATTTAAACCAATAATATGCGCTGCGCGAATCGCCATACTGCGTTCTTCAGGCGTGATTTCCACGGCGCTGGCGGTGCCGCCGCGATGTAAGTTAGAGCGAAACTCTTCGGGTGATTTTGCTTGACGCTTCATGGCGGCAACGACTTTATCACCTACCACAAAACAACGGATATCAGCACCGCTGGCTTCTTTAATGTATTCTTGCACCATGATATTCACTTTTAAACCGAGAAAGGCTTCGATGACGCTGCGTGCTGCTTTGGCTGTTTCAACGAGGACAACACCAATACCTTGTGTACCTTCTAAAAATTTGATGACGAGTGGTACGCCGCCTACCATTTTGATGAGATCTTGAATTTCGTCAATGGAATGCGCAAAGCCTGTGATCGGTAAACCAATACCTTTTTTAGAGAGTAATTGTAACGAGCGTAACTTATCGCGTGCACGCGTGATAGCGACAGAATCATTCACACAAAAAACACTCATCATTTCGAGTTGACGCACAACGGCGGCACCATAAAATGTGATGGAGGAGCCAATGCGCGGAATCACGGCATCATACGCTTTTAATTCGCCACCTTTATAATGAATGGTTGGTCGAGCAGACGTGATATTCATGTAGCAGCGCAATGTGTCAATCACATCGGCTTTGTGGCCGCGTTTTTTTGCAGCCTCCACCAGGCGGTGGGTAGAATATAAATCACGTTTCCTCGATAAGATAGCAATCTTCATGTTATAAAAGCCTTGTTATTTTGTTGTAATGAATGATTTTGCAGGATTAACCATAAAACGGCGACGGATTGCGCTTCTACCGAGTAACATACGAAAGAGCATTGTATCACGTTCTGTTAAAGTAATCTCAATTGGCCAACTTTCTTCTCCCATCGACAGGGGGGTGCAAATGACAAAGCGTTCTTCCCGGTGGCCTCCCGAGTCAGATACCCAGCGCAAATCAATAATATCGGCAACACAGGTTAAAACTTTATCAGTATTGTGTTGCAAAGGGTGTATATCAAAACTGATGCGATCTTTATTCCCTTCTTTAAAAGGCTTTAGCGAGAAAGCATGTAGCGCTGATGTGCGGGCGCCAGTATCTACCTTGGCTTTAATTTTATCAATACCTAATTCAGGTAAAGTGACCCATTCGCGCCAGCCAACCGTCTTATATTGCTTCATATTGCGTCCTTCGACGATAATTTGTCTTATTTTGGAACATATTTTATCTGAAATTGGCGGACATACGGTATCTTGTCCACCCCATTGCCAGATTGATTGGTAAATATGAATTAAATTGTATCACGTTTAAACGTGAGTTCGGGTCAAGAAATAATTTTGATAGGTAGGGGCTCTGATCCACTGCCAGCATAGAGAGAACGAGAGGGAAAAGGCATTTCGATATTGGCTTCGGCAAATGCTTGATGAATTTCAATTTGGATCGTGTTTTTTAGCTCATTGTAATTAGTGCGGCTGGTCCAAATACACAATTGTAAGTCAATGGATGAGTCGCCGAACTCGATGACATTGAGCGTCGGTTTGGGTTCAATTAGTGACAAGGGGTTTTTGTTAGCCACGGCAAATAGCGTGTCTTTGACACGGTTAAGATTTTCGTTATAAGCGACGCCAATTTTGATTTCAACACGTCGGATTGGGAAGTATGACAAGTTAGTAATGGGGGACTTAATGAGGGTTTCATTCGGGATGCGTACCATCGTGTTTTGTGACGTGCGCAATCGCACGGAAAGTAAATCAATTGATAACACTTTCCCTGTGACATCACCGACTTTGATTCGATGACCCACTTCAAAAGGTTTTTCACCAATCATAAAAATACCGCTGATGATATTCGACATAGAGGTTTGTGAAGCAATACCGATAGCAACGGTTAAGATACCGGCTGCACCCAGTAGTGCGCCAATATGGAAGCCAAGTTGATCAACAGCTGACGCAATGAAAAGCAAAAATATGAAATAAAAAATGAAGCGTCGCAACAGCATGGCTTGCTGTGGTGTCAGTTGTTTAACAAGGGTTTTAGCAATGCTCACGCTTAAAAGGCGAGCTGCAAAAAAACCGCCGCCCACCAGTATGCCCGCTGAGACAAGGGGTTCAACATGATTATGAAAAAAATCGGCAGAAAATAACATTGTAGGGGTTATGACTGTCATAATTATTCCGCTAATAATAAACGATAAAACATAGTAACAAGGTTCTGCGTTTTAAACTGTTGTCGGGGTGGTGTAATTAACGCGGCTTCCGGTGCAATACTGGGTGCTCCACGGCCATGTTTGATGGAATGTTTGTCATTGGATTCGTGGCGCACGATAATATCTTCAGTCCATAAGTTACCGTTGGGATCCGCATAAATCGATAAATAGGGCAGCGGCAAACTTAGCTGCTCAATCAAGAGTGGTTGTTTTGCTGTATTGTGAATGATGATTGGGCTGATGACACGATTGGAGCGTGCTGGCAATTCCTCTAGATTGGTGCGACAAAATGTGCGACTTGCATAACAAAGTTCGCCTTCTTGTGTGTTGGGTCCGTGCCACGTGTCAGATTGTCGCAAAGAAGGGATGTCAATTAACACCAATTTTGGCGAACCAGTTTCAATTCGCACCCAAATAGGTGAGCTAACATACACAGTGATATGTTCATTAGGTGATACATAAAAAGGTGTTTCCGTGTGTGATACTTGAGATCGATCCGCTAGCACGGGTGTTAATGTGATATTGCTATGTGTTTTATGGTGTATAAAGCGTTTGGGTGTCAGCGTCTCTTTGGGGAATTGCGCTAATTTTTCAAGCCCGACGTTAATTTTATGTGTTTCGGTATCATCGCTAGAATAGTTCATGATAAGCCATTCATTGGTGTTTCTTTCAATGCGTAATAGCAGTGGACCGATTTCCCAGAAGCGTGGTTTTTCTTCTTCTAAATGAAAAGTGCCCCACCAAATTGTCGCTTTATTTTTCATTATTATTAACCGGCGTTTTTGTATTGAGTAATAAGAGGAAAGAGTATTTCATTCCATGTGTCAATGTCTATGGTGCCAACATGACGATAGCGAATGATGCCATGGTTATCTATAATAAACGTATCCGGTGTGCCATGCACGCCTAAGCCGCGTGAAACACTGCCCGTTGTATCAACAGCGGTTGCGACATAAGGATTGCCTTGTTCGCGCAGCCACGTGCGCGCTGCTTCCGGATCATCTTTGTAGTCAATGCTAAAAATGGGTATATGATAGTCATCGGCAATTTTAGTTAGCATTTCATGTTCATGTCGACAAGCACCGCACCATGAACCCCAGACATGTAACAGCATAACATGACCAGTCATTAAATCGCGTTGTGTGAGTTCTGCAGTAGGTACCCATAAATTGGGTAGAGAAAAACTGGGGATAGGCATGTTAACATTGCCAGTATTGAGAGTTGTGCCCTGGTTGGTTATCTCTTTTGAAATAATAGTTAATAGTAGGATAAGAATAGCGAGAGGGAGTAAATAGCTGAAGGATGAGTTTTGATTATTCATACAAAAATCCTGGCGTATTATCTTTCCTTGAGTTTGGTGTCATCATAACAAGAAAATAGTAAAAGCACTCGCAATTTTTAGAAAAGGAAATTGTTATGTCTGGTAAGGAATATCCCATTTCGACTGAGTTTGTTCAGCAAGCGCATGTGACTCCCGAGCAATACGATGCATTGTATGCACAATCCATACGCGCGCCGAAACAATTTTGGGGTGAAAAAGCGTTGAAGTTTATCACGTGGTTTAAGCCTTGGAATGAGGTGTTAACCGGCAGCTTTGAAAAGGCCAATGTGTCTTGGTTTCAAGAGGGTAAATTAAACGCTGCCTATAATTGTTTGGATCGCCATTTAGAAACACGAGCCAATCAAGTGGCTATTCTCTGGGAAGGTGATGATCCAAGTGAGGTGCGTAAGCTGACTTATGCTGAATTGCATGAAGAAGTGTGCCGTTTAGGAAATGTATTAAAAAAACAACGCATTAAAAAAGGCGATCGCATTTGTATTTATATGCCCATGATTCCCGAAGCAGTTATCGCGATGTTAGCCTGTGCACGTATCGGCGCCATACATTCCGTGGTATTTGGTGGTTTTTCGGCGGATGCACTGAAAGCGCGTATTGAAGATGTTGATTGCCATCTTGTCATCACAGCCAATGAAGGTTTGCGCGCAGGTAAAACTATATCACTGAAAAAAAATGTCGATGAGGCCATTCAAGATTGTCCGCAGGTGCAAAGAGTGATTGTTGTGAAACGGACTGAAAATGCAGTGCCGTGGAATGCGGTGCGCGATGTCTGGTATCACGACTTAATGGCTGATGCGCCTAAGCAATGTCCTGCAGAAATGATGGATGCATCGGATCCACTATTTATTTTGTATACGTCAGGCTCGACTGGCAAACCGAAAGGTATTGTGCACGCAACGGGTGGCTATCTAGTTTACGCGGCTATCACGCATTATTATGTTTTTGATTATCATGCTGGCGATATTTATTGGTGTACAGCCGATATCGGTTGGATTACGGGACATTCATACACAGTGTATGGTCCTTTACTCAACGGTGGTACGACGGTTATTTTTGAAGGTGTGCCGCATTATCCCGATTTTTCACGTTGTTGGGATGTGATTGACAAGCATCGCGTTACTATTTTTTATACGGCACCCACCGCCATTCGTGCTTTGCGGCGAGAAGGTGATGCGTGGGTAACACGAGCAGAGCGCCATAGTTTAAAATTACTTGGCACGGTGGGCGAGCCGATCAATCCAGATGTGTGGGAATGGTATTATAATGTGGTTGGTGAAAAACGTTGCCCTATCGTGGATACCTGGTGGCAAACTGAAACAGGTGGCGCCATGATTGCGCCATTACCTGGCGCAATGCCGTTAAAACCAGGTTCGGCAGCAAAACCTTTTTTTGGCGTGGTCCCCGCGGTTGTGGATGAACAAGGCCATGATGTGCCAGCAGGTGTGATGGGGAAATTAGTGATTAAACAACCCTGGCCAGGCATGATGCAAACTATTTACAAAAATCGCGAGCGTTTTATCGATGGCTATTTTAAGGAATTCCCGGGGTATTATGCGGCAGGTGATGATGCGCGGTGTGATGCGGATAATTATTTTTGGATAGTGGGGCGCAATGATGATGTGTTAAAAGTTTCTGGACATCGTCTTGGTTCAGGTGAGTTAGAAAGCGCGCTATTACATCATGCGGCTATTTCAGAAGCGGCTGTTGTCGGCGTGCCACATGCAGTGAAAGGTGAGAGTCTCTATGCATTTGTGGTAACCAAAGCAGATGTGGGTATATCCGAGCAACTAAAGAAAGAATTGATCCAGCAAGTGCGAAGATTAATTGGTCCAATTGCAACGTTAGAATATATTCAATGGACCGACGGGTTACCCAAAACACGCTCTGGAAAAATCATGCGTCGTTTATTGCGCAAAATTGCTAATAATGATCTAAAAGAGCTAGGAGATGTTTCTACGTTAGCGGATCCTCAAGTAGTTGATAATTTAATTAAAAACCGTATTGATCTGCGAGATGTTTGATTCGCGTTAAGTAATTAATCTGGTTGTGATATAATCAACAGTAAACGTCAAAGAAGGATAAAGCGCATGCGTATTAAGACGAAATACGTTGTTGTGTTGATCTTTGTTGGTGCGCTGGTTGCAGCTGTGCCTGGAATAAATGGCTATTATTTCAAAAATCATTATTTGAAGTTGATTGAAGCGCATGGCGGCGGCGTTGGTAAGCTCAAAGTCACTGACTATCAATTAGGTTGGCTAAGTTCTACAGCCGAGTTAACGATGGATTTCAATGATCCTGATGCAAAAACCCCTGACCCAACAAAAGTGATTGCATTCGAACAGCAAATTACGCACGGTCCTTTTCTGCAAGATCCTGATAATGGTGGTTGGGTAGTAGCGCAAGCAGCGATGCAAACGCAAGTTCATTTAGACAAAAAAATAGAAAGCATGTTAGGTGTCAATACAGCAGATGGCATTATGCAGGTAAGTACCGTTGTTTCATTTGCTGATCATTATGCTAATCAAGTAAAAACACCACTCTTTAATTTTAAAAATGACGATAAGGGCACTATTACTTGGCAAGGTATGACCGGTATGGTTGATGTTGATTTTGTGAGTGAGCAACTGAAGCATGTAAAAACGGATGTTGCTCTGGGGCAACTGTCAATCCAAGGTCCGACCATGACGTTGACAATGCCGAGTATGGCAGCACAAGCTGAAAAAAATTGTCAAGCAGCTATCATGTGCACCGGCACGTCGTCACTTGCTGTGCCCAGCATCAGTGGCGCACAGGAAAGTAAAACTGTTAAGTTGGCAGGTTTAACTACCAAAACGACTTATGGTGTAGGGGCGGGCAATGACTATCATGCTGATTTAGATGTGATGTTAAATAAATTAGATGTCCCCGATTATTCATTTGGCCCCATTAGTCTCAAGTTTTCTGCGGCCAATCTCAATGCCACTGAACTCAAGAAAATGATCGATATTTCTAAACGAATAGCGGCAGCGCCTGCTGCTGAGTTACAAGCACAGCAGTTGGTCGCGTTGGCAGAATATAACAAAATACTCCCTAATGTGATTATGGCCGCAACCGTGTTGCACGAAGATGCAAAGATTGATACGTCCTATGGTCGTTTCACATCAACCGCTAAATTTTATTGGCCAGCCAATACGCCATTACCAGCGAATTCAAGTGACTTAAGCAAAATGAATTTTAATATGGATGTGCATGCTGCTACCACGTTGGTGGATCAGGTAATTGCTGTTTTGGATGGTACAACAGCTAAGCCAAAGTCTGTCTCTGATGTGGTTACGCCTGTTGTGCCAGAAAAACCAGCGGCGCCAACGGCAGAAGAGACTATTCATGCATTACTGGATCCTTTAACAAACGATAAAAAAATGTCAGATGATGCAGTAAAAGCTATTATTGATTTACACAAAAAACATTTGTTGCCGGCCATATATGATGCAGCAATTGAAAAAATTATGTTCGCACAACGACTACCTATGGCTACTGAGAAAGAGATAACGAAGAAGCTGCAAGATCAATATGCTGGAAGCTATACAGAAAATGATATTACTGCAGACGTCACTACTGCAACACCAGCTTCTGCTGTAACAGATAAAACACCGCCCGCCCAACCATCTAATGCGTCAGGTCAAGCTCAAGCACAACTGGATGCGATGATTAAACAAGGCTATGTCAGACAAGATAAAGATAACTATGTTGTTTCTATTGTTTATGAAAATGGCACGATGAAAGTCAATGGTGTGGTTGTACCGTTATCAACGCAAGCTACAACGACCACTTCTTCTTAGCAGTGAGAGATCACTTGTGAAGGATAATTGTTATGGCGATGAACGTTACTCAAAAACTTATTCAATCCCATTTGTTACATGGCAAAATGATTGCCGGTGAAGAAATTGCCTTGCGTATCGATCAAACGTTATGCCAGGATGCAACGGGCACATTAGTCATGCTTGAATTAGAGGCAATGAATGTTGATCGCGTCAAGACAGAATTGTCCGCACAGTATGTCGATCATAACTTAATTCAAGAAGATTATAAAAATGCCGATGATCATTTGTTTTTACAAAGCGCGGCAGAGCGCTTCGGTGTTTGGTTTAGTCGCCCGGGTAACGGCGTCAGTCATCCAGTGCATATGCAAAATTTCGGTAAACCAGGCAAGACATTATTAGGTTCAGATAGTCATACTTGTGCTGCAGGTTGTTTAGGTATGCTCGCGATGGGTGCGGGCGGTCTTGAAGTTGCCATGGCCATGGCAGGACATCCATTCAATGTGAAAATGCCAAAAATATTTGGTGTGAAGTTACGCGGTAAACTACCCGAATGGGTGAGCGCAAAAGATGTGATTCTAGAAATGCTGCGCCGTTATGACGTCAAAGGTGGCGTCGATCATGTCATTGAATATTATGGCCCTGGTGTCAAAAATCTCACGGCGATGGATCGTCATGTTATTGCGAATATGGGTGCAGAGTTAGGTGCCACCGCAACAGTTTTTCCTTCTGATAATGAAACACGCCGATTTTTACAAAGCCAAGAGCGTGAACAAGATTGGACGGAAATTTTACCGGATAAAGGTGCTAAATACGATAAACGTACCGAAATCGATTTATCTCAACTAGAACCATTAATCGCGCTTCCTTCTAGTCCAGGCAAAGTTGTGCGAGTGCGTGAAGTGGTCGGTCGTGATTTGTATCAAGCGTATGTGGGTTCTTCGGCAAATCCAGGTTATCGTGATTTTGCGATGGCGGCGTTAATGGTGAAAGGGCAGCGTATTCATTCAGGCGTTTCATTTGATATTAATCCGGCTTCGCGTAATGAATTAGAAGAATTAGCGAATGAAGGATTGTTGACAGATTTAATTCATGCCGGTGCACGCATACATCAAGCTGGTTGTAATGGTTGCATCGGTATGGGACAGGCACCGGCAACAGGGCGCAATAGTTTGCGCACCGTGCCACGCAATTTCCCTGGGCGTTCAGGTACCAAAGAAGATAGCGTCTTTCTTTGTAGCCCAGAAGTCGCGACGGCGTCTGCTTTAAAAGGTGTGATAACAGATCCGCGCTCACTCGAGATGCCTTATCCAAAAGTGAAACTACCGCGCAAACGCATCGTGAATAAGGCGATGTTACAAGCACCTTTGCCACTTGAAAAAGCACGTCAGGTGAAATTAGTGAAAGGGCCTAACATTGCGTCACTGCCAGAACTAGATCCTTTACCAACTGATATTACTGTCCCCATCTTATTGAAGATGGGCGATAATATTTCAACCGATGAAATTATGCCGGCCGGTGCGCGTGTTCTACCTTATCGCAGTAATATTCCAAAAATCAGTGAGTTTTCTTTTGATGTGATTGACGAGACATACTATAAACGCGCAAGAGAAGTAAACCATGAAGGTCATGCCGTCGTGGGCGGCGAAAATTATGGCCAAGGTTCGAGTCGTGAACATGCCGCACTGGCGCCGCGTTATTTACGCTTACAAGTGGTGATCACAAAAAGTTTTGCGCGCATTCATTGGCAAAATCTAGTTAACTTTGGCATTCTACCTTTAGTATTTTCTAATCCAGCAGATTATGAAAAATTATCGATAGGTGATGTGCTGGTCATGACAGATGTGCCAAATACATTGCGTAAGTCCAATGAAATCATTGCTACAGTTCAAGGTAAAAATAGCAAAATTCCATTGCGCCACAAAATGTCACCTCGTCAGGTTGAAATATTAATTGATGGTGGCTTGATTAATTGGGTAAAAAAGCATCCTCAATGAAGCATAGCGGGATATAAACTCAGCAAGTGTGTCCACCAGCTTGATTAATTAGGTAAAAAAGCATTTCTAAAAATGATTCAATAAAAATTTGCTATACTCCAGGGAGGTTGACTATGCATTGATACGCGGGGTGTTTTATGTCGCAAAGTGCTTCTTCCAGTTCATCTGCTATGAATATTAAACATATTCACGCCCAGCTTGAGACAATCAATGATAATAAGGCCAATGTAATTGGTTGTTTGCGTACTGCTATTCAGCAATATCATAAATTTCGTTCTTTGATACATTTACCAAAAGTAAGATTGAAGCCAAATGGCGATCCCCAGCGCCCCGATGATTTTTTGGAGCAATTACTCGGTGTCGTGTTGAATAATGAATTGCGGTTTGCTAAAAAAGAAGAATATACCGGTGAAATTACCTCATTAGAGTTTCTAACGGGTGATGACCATTCGCCTGTTTTGGAAATTGCCGTATTAGAAGTACAGCCCGAAGATGATGAAAGCATTAATGAAAAATCAGCTTGTCGTACTTATCGTGTTAGTCTAGATAAAGACTGGAATATCACTAAGGTTGCTGTCAAGCATCAAGCATTATTGCGTGATGATTTTACGCTGCAACAAGAAGAGCGAGAGCCAACTGCTTCTCATGCCCCGCTAAGTGCGAAAATATATACGGATAGACAGTATTATGGATTAGATTCGCAACATCAACTAGAATTTGATGACGATGCCATTGAGAATTTGCTCGATGATTTCGAGTTCGCAAAAAAAGAAGATAACATTGATGCGGCATTTCGATTTTATCAGCTTGATCGTAATAAGCTCCGAGAGAAATTACAACCAATCAGAGCAGAACTGAAAAAAGTAAATGAAAAATCACAAGGTCAGCAATTACCCCTGCAACTGAAGCAAGAAATAAAAACCTTAAATGACTTGCTCCAAGCACAAGAGAAATTGTGCCGAGCTTATGAGGTAGATATGGGGGCTACGCATGCCAGTCTCCAAACAGAAACCACATACAATACAGTGATTGCGGAGGCCTTAATTCAGGTGACGCGAGGGCTGCATGCGGAAATGAATAAGCGCATCAAAGAACGTTTAGAGGTGCCAGCGGAAGAAAAATTTGGCGTGGAAGAGCTAATGAGTCATGTTGTTTCGATGGAAGGAAGTCTGCGAGATGACTATATTGCTGGATGTAAAAAACACTATAAAGATTTCAAACAACGTGTACATACTGAATTAGAAAGATTACAACATGCGCATTCCGGTTCTGGTCAGGATAAAAAACTTGCTAAGCTGATAGAGCAAAGTGTGGATGAAGTTTCAATGGATCTATTAGAAAATGCGAAGCAAATTATCGAAAAACTTGGAGGCAATAGCAAAGAGACTGACCTGAGAAATATGAATACATTTATGGAAGATCTCTCGGCTATGGAAACGAAAAGCCAAAATAGCTTGGTGAATTTGCAGGAAGAATTAGCTTGGGCTCCTCACGTTAGAATTGATAATACTAAAATACATGAGCAGGATTTTTTGCAGGAGTTAGAAAAAGCGAGTGCTGCACTTAAGATGTTATTTTCTTCTTACCGAACAACAAGCCAATTAGTTTCTCGTGGCTCTTCTCAATTAACAAATAGTAACGTGGATGATTTGTTAGCGGCGTGTAATCTTGTCATGAGTGAGCCAAATATTTCACCAGACTTCAAAGGTCGAGTAAAAGCAGAATTCCAGAAAGAGCCATTGGTGACTTATATCCGATTTTTAGAAAATCAAAATAAATTTATTTTTCTAAAAGAAAAACGCAGCGAAGATGTCCAAGCAAATTATGCGAGAAACTTACCTGATGTAGAGGCTCTGTTAGAAGGTCTAGAGCATATTCATGCGCAGGTCGTGAGCACCTCCGCACAAGTGGATTATGCTAAAACAGATCAAGCGCACGATGAACAATTAGCCTCCGTTTTGGTTACGTTACCGCAGGGTTCGCAACTTGGACAATTGTTTCAACAATATCAAATAAGTCACGATGCTACTCGAAAAATAGGACAAGAAATATCGGCCCATCTATTTAACATTAAAATGAGCCCTGAGTTGACGAAACGTTTAACACCAATTGTTGAGGTGCTTGAGCAGCATGTCAAACCAATTGTGGCAAGTCAGTTAAATACCAATATCAAAAAAATAGTGGATGAGCTGAATGCGTATCATGAGTTAGAAAAAAAATATGCAAATGATTCAAAGCAAGTTGCCGCATTGAATGCAGCGATAAATCATGTCTTGACTGGGTTGAGACAAAAAATTTCTGCTTTACAAAGCAGTGGGGCATATCCAAAGTTAGATTATCAATTTGCTCTCGATCAGTTAGCGGGCTTATTAAAAAAACAGGATATCAATGAGAAAGTAAAAGGGATCAATGTAATCATTAAGCATGATTATAAGACCCTGAGCAATGATACGATCAGTTTTAAGGTGCGTGAGTGGTTGCCTGGATTGCTGGGTCAATATCCGGCATTAAATGAATTGTCTGTTTCTAAAGAGAAGAAAAAAATTGTTTATACCCCTGGCGAGGACGTGAAAAAAGCGGAGCAAAACTGTCAGGAACTAGACAGGATTGCAACCAGTCTTTGTCAATCTCTCATGGCTCAGACAGCGACTTACGCAGAGCATCGCAAGAATTGGGAAGATAAAAAACAATCAATCGAACAGCAAATTCAGCAAACAACACAAGCATTAAAAGAAATTGATGAAATACGTCAGGCTATGAAAAAAGTAGTGGGTGATGTTTCACAAACACAACATGATTTCACTATCAATTATAATAATGATTTAGCATTGTATCAGGGTTTATTGCAGCCAGAATTTTTTGATGAGGTTGATGGAAAAATTTCTGCTAATAGCAAAGAAATCATCACACATATATCCGACATGCAGGTATTACAAGAGCAGTTAGATTCAACGGCGGTGTTAATTGAAAGAGCTCGTGAAATTCAGCAAGAAATAAACCAGCTTCAACAGTTGGCAATGGCAAAATCACAAGAATTACACGCGCACCGAGAAAAGTTATTTAAAAAAGAAATGATTCAATTGAGAAATAGTCAGCATTCTTTGCAACAAAATTTATTTTCACTGATTCGAACAGTAGTAATTGATGGGTTGTCTTATTGGAATAACAAAGGTAATGCAAAAGTCAATTATAATGGCCAAGATTATTGGGTGCCAACTTTTATTTCTGAATTATTAAATAATATTCTTACGTTAGAGCAGCGTAGCGAACGTTCTGGTATATCGCCAACAGAAGATGATATTAAGCAAATGTTGAGAATCAATTTTATGCTAGATGCATTGTCTGGCGAAGCGAAAACAATAGCACAAACGTTGCTTTCGATTGCGAATACTTCGCTGCAAGATATAAAAGAAGTCAAACGTCTTAACGAACAGTTATCAAGAGATTTAGAGATTGTATTTGATGTGCCAGCAAAGCCAGCGAGTTTAGAAGAACTCTATCAGTTAGTGAAAGATATTCTTGCAGAAGACGCTTCTTGGAAACAGCAAAAAATGGGGCATAAAAAGCTACCTCATCGCGTAGAGCAGATGACAGGGGCGCTAAGCAAAACAGGAAATGATTTGCCTATTGAAGAGAAGTGGCAGAAATTGTTGGGTAAAGAGGATAAAAATCCCGGCTATTTCGCGGAGCCTTCTACATTTGACCCATCTCGAAAAGAAGTGACGACGGATTTTTACGCGGTGATGACAATCATGCATGATAATGATTCCCCAACAGAAGCCGTTGTGAAGTCTCTTATGGTGCAGCTGAAAGCATTAAAAGCACAAATTGCACCGCCACCACCTGTCGATCCTAATTTGCCAGCAGCAGAAGCGAGCTTGCAAAAGCTTTATCAGTTGATTCAAGATATTCTTGGTCAGGAGTCTTTTTGGAAGGGAAAAAAATTATTTGGAAAAAAATTCCCTCATCGTGTAGAGCAAATGCGGGATGCAAAGAAAGGTATACAGCCTGATATGCCAGTGATGGAAAAGCTGCGAATAGTATTGGGGAAAAAAGAGCAAGGGTCAGGGCTAGGTTTTTTTGCTACCCCCTCTAAATTTGATCTATCCCGAAAAGAAGAGACCACTGATTTTTACGATGTGATGACGAACATGCATCTAAATGATTTTTCTAAGGAGGCGGCAGTGCAATCTTTTATTGTAAAACTGGAGAAATTGCAGGCAAAAATAATGCTGCAAGTCAGTGCATCTTCATCAAGTATGTCACACAGGAGAAAATAATTTTCGGCTAGTATGGCTGCATTGATAAGAATACAATAAAGCAGGATTTTTTATACAAGGAGTTACCCTATTCATGGTTATCAAAGATCAAGTTCGCTTTCAATGGGACGACCCCTTTTTTTTCGACGATCAATTAACCGAAGAAGAACGTTTGATTCGTGACGCAGCACGTGCTTATGCACAAGAGAAATTACAGCCACGCGTACAAGCGGCATTTCATAATGGCAATTTTGATAGAGAAATTCTGCGTGAAATGGGTCAAGCAGGATTTTTAGGGGCAACCATCCAAGGGTATGGTTGTGCAGGCATTAATTATGTCGCCTATGGATTAGTGATTCGTGAAATCGAGCGCGTGGATTCCGGCTATCGTTCTGCACTCAGTGTGCAATCCAGTTTGGTAATGAACGCGATTCACCTCTATGGCAGCGAAGCGCAGCGCCAAAAATTTTTACCGAAATTAGCAGCAGGTGAATGGGTGGGATGCTTCGGATTAACCGAACCGAATCACGGTTCAGACCCTAGCGGCATGGAAACGCATGCAAAATCAGTCAAAGGTGGTTTTGTTTTAAAAGGCAGTAAAATGTGGATAACAAATTCTCCTATTGCTGATGTGTTTATCGTTTGGGCCAAGAATGACCATGGCCGCATTCGTGGTTTTATTTTAGAAAAAGAGATGACAGGTTTGTCAGCACCCGTGATGCACGGCAAGTTAAGTTTGCGTGTCGCCACAACCGGTGAAATTGTCATGGAGGATGTGTTCGTGCCCGCCGAAAATGAATTGCCGAATGCGGATGGCTTATCGGGACCATTAGGTTGTTTAGATGGCGCACGTTATGGTATTGCCTGGGGCGCATTAGGCGCAGCAGAATTTTGTTGGCATGCGGCACGACAATATGTATTAGATCGCAAACAGTTCGGTCAACCATTAGCAGCGAATCAACTGATACAATTTAAATTAGCGAATATGCAAACGGATATTTCACTCGCGTTACAAGGTTGCTTACGTGCCGGCCGTTTAAAAGACGAAGGCCGTGCGACCACCCCTCTGATTTCACTCATCAAACGCAATTCAACATTGCTAGCGTTAGATGTGGCGCGCGAAGCACGTGATATGCACGGTGGCAATGGCATCATGGAAGATTTCCATGTGATGCGGCACATGGTGAACCTCGAAACGGTAAAAACCTACGAAGGCACCGCTGACATTCACGCATTAATATTGGGCCACGCACAAACCGGTATTCAAGCATTTAAACCAAGAGGATAAAAAAACTGTAGGGTGGACACGCTGCGCTTTGTCCACCCTGCGTTTATGGTTTGGGCGATGAAAATTCAGATTGTTGATTTTGCGCCACAGATTGGACGGCATTTTCTGGCGGAGCTTTTTTCATTTTATGCGCAAAGCAGTTTCGATTAATTTGTGTTGATGGTGTGCTACCCTGTTGTTGATGTATCAACCGCTGTTGGGCTGGTGGCGCTCTCCATTGATGTGTGTCGCCTTCCGCCTTATCTCTGCGTGCTTGCTCTTCAAAAATTTCTTTAAGCTCTTTTGCTGATTTGTTATTTGAACCGCTCATATTGATTACCGTATTAAAATAGATTGAAATAGCGTTATAAACCCTATTTGACGTATAATATTAACCCACATAAGATCGAAAGTCACATTTTTAAACTTATTCATCAATAAATGAAAGAGTTAACGACGGAGTTTGCATGTCTAAGGTAGTCGAGACCGATATCGCCATTTTGGGTGGCGGTGTAGCTGGTTTGTGGTTGTTGAATCGTTTACGTCAGCAAGGATTTACCGCAATATTGCTTGAAACCGCGACATTAGGCGGCGGGCAAACACATAAAGCACAAGGCATTATTCATGGCGGTACCAAGTATGCACTCCAGGGTTCTATCACCGCGGCTACGCAAGCCATAGCTGACATGCCAGCCGTGTGGCAAGCCTGTTTAGAGGGAACCGGTGATATCGATTTGACACAAGTGCCGGTGTTATCACAGCATCAATATTTGTTTTCTACCAATAAATTAGCGGGCAAGTTAGCTGGTTTTTTTGCGACAATGGCGTTGCAAGGCCAAGTGGATCAATTAGTGCCTGCTGCTTACCCCGCTGTTTTCCAACACGCGCATTTTAAAGGTCTGGTTTATGCGCTGCATGAAATAGCCATTGATACTCAAGCGTTAGTGCGTGAATTAGTGAAGCCCAATCAAGATGTCATTTTTAAAATTGATCCGCTGAGTGATGATGATTTACACGTGGATGCAGCAGGTAATATTACAGCGTTACTGGTGCGTACCGCGCGTAGCGAACAAATACACGTGCAGGCAAAAAAATATATCTTTGCAGCCGGCTCTGGTAATGAATTTATATTAGCAAAATTACGACAACCTGGTTTGCAGGCACAGCGTCGGCCGTTGCATATGGTCGTGGTGAAAACGGATTTTACCTATCCCGTATTTGCGCATTGTTTAGGGATGGGTGCAACACCACGCATTACGATTACCACACACAAGGCGCATGATGGCAAATATGTATGGTATTTAGGTGGTCAAATTGCCGAAGAAGGCGTGAAGTTTGATTCAGCAAAACAAGTAGAAATTGCACGACAAGAATTACAAGACATTTTTTCTTGGCTAGATTTCTCGAGTGCGCAATTGGCGAGTTTCTTGGTGGATCGTGCGGAGCCATTACAACCAGGCGGTAAGCGTCCCGATAGTGCTTATTATAAAGAAATCGGTAACGCAATCGTGGCATGGCCAACGAAATTAGCACTCGCTCCCAAATTGGCCGAAGAAGTTATTGCTTGTCTTGAGAAAGCCAACATGAAACAAGGTGCATTTGATACGCGCGCATTGCGTGCATTTCCTGTGCCAGCATTGGCAACACCGATTTGGGATGACTTGCTGTGAAAAAAACAGTGGTAGGTAGTACAGATATTATGGTAAGTCGCGTTGGTTTGGGCACCGTGAAATTTGGCCGCAATCAACAAGTGCATTATCCAGAAGGCTTTGAATTACCTAGCGACACGGCTATTTTAGATTTATTAGCGTTAGCGCAAGATCTCGGAATTAATTTGTTGGATACAGCGCCTGCCTATGGTTGCAGTGAAGAGCGCTTAGGCAAGCTGCTCAAAGGCCAACGTGATCAGTGGGTACTGGCTACCAAAGCCGGTGAAGAATTTGTGGATGGTGTCTCACAGTATGATTTCACACCAATCACATTGCGTCGCAGCGTTGAACGTAGCTTGCAGCGTTTGCACACGGATTATGTAGATATTGTGCTCGTGCATTCCAATGGCGAAGATAAAAAAATTATTGAAGAGCATAATGTATTTTCAACGTTAGCCGATTTAAAAAAAGCCGGTAAAATCCGCGCATTTGGTATGTCAACAAAAACCGTCGACGGTGGATTGCTTGCCGTTGAACAATCTGATGTAGTCATGGTGATGCACAACCCAATCTATACGGCAGAACAAGCAGTGATTGCTGCAGCGCATAAAAAAAATAAAGGTATTTTTATTAAGAAAGCATTTGCCAGTGGTCATTTGCAAAAAATATCAGGTGCTGATCCCGTGAAAGAAGCGATGCAATTTATTTTGCGCGAGCCCGGTGTCTCCAGTATTATCGTAGGAACACTCAATCATGCACACCTAAAGTATAATGTGCAGTGTGCGAGTGAAGAGACGTAGGGTGGACAAAGCGCAGCGTGTCCACCGTTAATTGAGGAATATAAAAATGGAAATTTACCTCGTCGGCGGTGCAGTGAGAGACAAATTGCTTGGCCTGCCCGTCAAAGAAAGAGACTGGGTTGTCGTCGGCGCAACTGCTGATGAGATGCTGAAATTAGGTTATCGCCAAGTCGGCAAAGATTTTCCCGTATTTTTACATCCAGAGACAAAAGAAGAATATGCCTTAGCGCGTGTCGAGCGTAAAGTGTCACGTGGCTATACAGGCTTTAGTTTTGATGCATCGCCTGCTGTGACGCTCGAGCAAGACTTGTTGCGCCGTGATCTCACCATGAATGCCATCGCACAACGCACGGATGATAGCCTAGTAGATCCCTATCATGGCACAACTGATCTACAGAAAAAAATCCTCCGCCATGTGTCCGCCGCTTTCATCGAAGATCCCGTACGCATTTTACGCGTAGGCCGTTTTGCAGCACGCTTCGCCTCAAAGGGTTTTACTGTCGCACCTGAAACAGTCAAGTTGATGCAAGCCATGGTTAAGTCAGGTGAAGTCGATGCGCTTGTTGCAGAGCGAGTTTGGAAAGAGTTAGAGCGTGCATTACAAGAAGAAACGCCAGCAGCATTTTTTCACGTATTAGCAGATTGCAGTGCGGTCACCGTTTTATTTCCACAATTAAAAGAAAATAATATTCATGCATTGTCGCAGGCGGCGACACTATCATCAGATGCAGAAGTCCGCTTTGCCGCATTACTCTATGACTTGTCACCATCCGATATTGTAACACTGTGCGATCGTTATCGAGTGCCCAGTACTTATCGAGAGTTAGCACTCTTGGTTGCAACGAAATTTCAACATTATATCCATGCAGCAACCTTAACAGCAGAGCAGTTGCTTGCGTTATTGCAAACGACAGATGCGTTTCGGCGCGAGGCGCGATTTGAAAAATTTTTGCTGGCTTGTGAATCTATTCAAAATAAATCAGCTGATTCTGAACGACTACGGCAAGTTTACCAATCTGCAAAACAAGTGGATGCCCAAACAATCATGGCAAGTGGGGCGGCTGGTATAGAAATTGCAAAACAGATTAGCGAGGCCCGTCTTGGCTTGATTACAGCCTTTCTAAATAAAATTTCATAAATAATTCAATGTGTTACATAATATAGATATTCTTTTTTAGCTGGGTGAATCAATCCCTCAAATCAAAATAGTGTATAATTATAATACGATTCGAAGCATTGCTGGGGATGTATGGGTCTCAACACAACCAGATCTGACACTATCAAATACACGCGCTTGGCAGCAAAAGGCGGTGATGTTGAAAAACAATTGGATATGGGGATTTACTCTATTACAGGAACAAATGGTGTTCAACAAAACTTTATGGAAGCAAATAAATGGGTTGCGATGGCAGCAGAAAAAAATGATCCAAATGCACAATTCAATTTAGGCTTATCTTATGAAGCAGGACTGGGTGTTGAAAAAGATATTAAAAGGGCCATCTATTGGTATGAGAAATCTGCAGCGCAGGGACATATTATTGCATGTCACAATCTTGGCGTCATTTTTCAATTTGGCAGTGACGACGAGAGAGCATTTATTAATTATGAAAAAGCAATAGAATATTACACAAAAGCAGCAGAAACGGATTTTCCTCCTTCTCAATGCAATTTAGGCTTTATGTATCTCGTTGGGCTGGGTGTAGAAATGGATGCAGCAAAAGCAGTTTCTTTATTTATTCCCGCGGCTGAGCAAAACATTCCTCAGGCATTATTTCATTTAGGATGGTGTCTTGATAATGGCTTAGGTATTGAAGAAAATTTAGAACGTGCTTTTGAATGTTACCAGTTATCTGCTAAAGATGGTTTTCCAATCGCACAACATAATCTGAGCTTGATGTATTTAGATGGAAGAGGTACAGAAAAAAATGATGAGCTTGCGAATTATTGGTTGAATGTTGCTGCAAATTGTGGACTTGCTTCATCTAAAAAATTGTTAGCAATATTAGCAAAAGCAAAGCGCTTTCCATTTGCAAGTCAAAATAAGCAATCACATTAAACCCCAGCGGCGGAGGATTTAAAAAATGTCTAATGGACTAACGAGGCGAGATGCAGGGCCATCAGTCATTCCAGGCCCCGCTGCTCTTGAATTTGGAGCAGCAGCAATGACTACCGCTGTTGTTATGGCAAACACTCAATTTAGTGTCCAGAGTAATCAATTAATGACACAAACCGATCTTGGCCCTCTACAAGCCTCCTCTAGCATAGGAATGACTGGCGGCAATTTTACACAAGAACGTGCAACCAATATTAATTTTGGTCCGCTAGGTAGTGAATATAGAGCCGATGGCTCTTCAATTGGTTTGGGTGGGATGTCTGCTCACCGCGAAGTAAGATCGAATGTTTTTGGACTGACTACCACTGACAGAAGCGCGATAAACGTGAGTGGTCATGGTATTCAGTATCATGAACAATTTAGTGTTGGAGGAAGGCAGCTGGTAAATTTGAACTTGGATACTGCTTCGTGCTCATGTGGAATTGGGCAATGCTTAAGAGGTGTTGGTTCTTACATGGGCAACGGCCTCAAAGCATTTGGTAATTGTGCCATTTCCCTCATAAAAAAAGTTCCATGGGAAAAGGTAGTACAAGGAGTTTGTTGGGCTGTTAAAGGGATAATTGGCGTCATCGGTTTTTTCTGTAAAAAATAATTAGGGACGGGTATTTTCTACGAATGAGCAAGACAACCCACAGTTTTTTGACTTACGAAAATAAAAAAGCAGTGATTGACATATTTTAACAGCTAATTTACTGTGTTCCCTTCAAAACTACATTCAATAAGGCGGAGGGAGGTGCTAATGAAATTTACTCGTATTTTTGCAGCGGTTGCAGTAGTCAGTGGGTTGGTGTTGGCTGGCAACGCGCAAGCAGAGAATTTTAGCGATACGCAAAAAACCCAAATTCAAGGTATTGTTCATGATTACTTGATGAAGAATCCAGAAGTCATTGCTGATGCTGTTCAAAGTTTGCAACAAAAGCAAATGGATCAAATGAAAGTGAAAGGCCAAGAAGCAGCGTTGAAGAATGCATCACAATTATTTAAGCAATCAGCTGATCCAGTTGCTGGCAATCCAGATGGTAAAGTCACCTTGGTTGAATTCTTTGATTATCAGTGCCCACATTGCGTCGATATGGACCCTGATGTGATTGCTGTCATGAAAGCGAATCCGGATCTGCGTGTTGTTTACAAAGAATTCCCAATTCGTGGGCCAATGTCATTGTTTGCTTCTAAAGCAGCATTAGCCGCAGCAAAACAAGGCAAGTATTTGGAATTCCATGAAGGCTTGATGAAGATAGCGCAATCCATGACACAAGATAAAATTGTGGAACTGGCAAAAACACTCGGTTTAGATGTCAAGAAATTCAAAACCGATATGGATAGTTCAGCGACCG
>JABDGK010000033.1:27023-27655 GCA_013286085.1 Gammaproteobacteria bacterium
CGCAAGATTTGCAATTGTACGGCACACCAGCTTTGTTTGTGGTAAAAACAGACTTGCCAAAAGAAGCGAATGCTATTGAATTTATTCCTGGCCAAGTCGACCAGAAATTCTTGCAAGGCTCGATTGATAAAGTGAAGCACTCTTAAGTATGAGTAGAACCGTAGGGTGGACAAAGCGAAGCGTGTCCACCAATACATTCGGTGGACACGCTTCGCTTTGTCCACCCTACAGTTTCTTTGAGTAAGAAAGCCCGTGGACGCTTATGCAGTTTTGGGTAATCCCATCCACCACAGCAAATCGCCGCTGATCCATCAGTTATTCGCAGAACAAACTCAGCAGTCATTAAGTTATGAGGCTATCTTAGTGCCTGTAGACGGCTTGGCGCAGGCAGTAGATAATTTCCTGCAAGCAGGGGGGTGTGGATTAAATATCACTGCGCCTTTTAAGCAGCTCGTGTATCCCTTAATGGATGAGGTAAGTGAGCGTGCGCGCCGTGCTGGCGCGGTGAATACAATAACATTTACGCATGCCAAGACCATCACTATAAGAAACAACACGTTGGCCAACCGCCCAGTGCAGAAACGGCGTGGTTTTGTCGCCATAGATCATATCGTAACAATAGGTAGTCGGCG
>JABDGK010000034.1:0-25867 GCA_013286085.1 Gammaproteobacteria bacterium
TAAATAGCTACAGAGGTTCTACTATGCCAGCAATCACTTCCTTCTTATTCCCCGAATACAGACAGCGTGTACTTGGCTTGCTGTTACTACATCCGCAAACCCAATTTCATGTTCGTGAAATTGCCCGCTTAACACATACCGCCGCTGGCAGCCTACATCGCGAGCTATCCAAGCTGGCAAAAGCTCAAGTTTTAATTCGGGAAGTCAGCGGCAATCAAGTGTACTACCAAGCCAATCTGAGCTTCCCAATTTTTGAAGAGCTGGCAAGTATTTTGCGTAAAACTTCTGGCTTAGTGGATGTATTAGCTAATGCTCTAGCACCTCTAGTAGAAAAAATTGAAGCTGCTTTTGTCTTTGGATCCATGGGGCGCGGAGCAGAAAATCAAGGCAGTGATGTTGATATTTTAATTATTGGAGAGATTAGTTTTACTGACACCGTAAAAGAGCTTTATCCTGCTCAAGTAATTCTGCGACGAGAAATTAATCCTAAAGTTTACACTAGATCGGAATGGAAACACTTAGCAAAAACCAATGACGCATTTGTTCAAGAGTTATTGAATAAACCAAAGCTTTTTGTTATCGGAGAAGAGAATGACATTAAATAATCTCGTCGGTAAAACACTTGAAACAATCACAACAGATAAAAACGCAATAAGAAGATTAATCTCTGCAGCAGAACGAAATATTGCAGATTCAAAAATTTCCGCCGTGAGCCCTGAAAATCGTTTTGATGCTGCCTACAAAGCGATAATGCAAATAGCCAATGCGGCATTGCAAGCAAAAGGTTATCGAACATTAACTAGCAAGCCAGAACATCACCAAACAATGATTCAATCACTATCCAAAACATTGGGGATAGAAAATGATACGATAATTTTGCTAGACGCTATGCGCAAACAACGAAATATTGCTGACTATTCAGGCGATATAATCCCTGAAAGCACCGTAAAAGATTGTATTTTTCAAGCTGAAAAATTATTACAGAATTTTAACAATTGGCTAGCAACAAAGACCGGTGAATCATAAAAAAAGCAAAGGGCCGCATCTCACCCACCCTCCCTACCAATTATTTTTTGGTAAAGGGTAAGCGAACCCCTCTCTTCCCTAGAAAAAAAAGAAAACCGATTGGAAATAACGATCTCTGGATTGCATCACATGAACCTTATCACGAGGTTTCGTTGCATCTCCATTACAACTGATGACACAGAAACTGTTTGCTCAATCTTAACTGAAGCAGACTAAGCAGTCAGGATTCTATTTTATTAATGGTTTTTTGAACCTCCCAAAGAGGGCTGCATTTTCTTACTGCTCTCTTCTTCTAATACTGCCACCGCACTTTTAAATATCGGCTGCTCCATAACAAGCAAAGCACTTTTCAAAGCATCATCTGCCCACTTCATAAATTCATCTTCGCTAACGGAAGTATTTTTATTTGCAATCTGAACATATGACCACAGCAATACAAAATCATCGATAACCAATTTATATGCAACAAAACGTTGATATTCTAGCGAGTATTGTGTTTTAAAATCAGGACAACCAAAGTAAGTCTCTAACAAGGATTGTGTTTGTTTCTCTGAAAAACCGGCTAATTTAGCAAGATAAGATAAATCCCACATTGCATCATGATTACCTGAATACTCCCAATCGATTAACCAAACTTTATGATCACTCAAAAGAAAATTATTATAAAATGTGTCATTATGACAAGGCACAATAGGTATAGACAAATTAGCAAAAATTATTTTTATTTTTTCAACAACAGCTTTAATAGATACATATTCTTCCGGTAGCTTAACATGATTTTTTATTATGATTTCATAGAACTCTGCATTACGCTTAAAAATATTCACATCATTAACAAAAAGTTTTTTAGAAGTATGAAGCGTTTTAAGTTGTTGCGCCATTGCAATCAAATATTGCGGATTTTGCAGTAAAATATCAGGAGTCAACGGTTGAGGCGCGCTTAAACAAACAGAAAGCTGATGCCCTTTCTTACCATCGTTATATATCACTTTCGGATTCAAACCTAATTCAGCAGCAAGCCTGGCATTCTGTAACTCTGCAGGACGATCAATAAATAGTTCTGTTCCAGTTCCTGCAATTCGAGAAATAAAAATATTATTATTTTTCATAAACAATTGAAAAGTACAATTCGAATATCCGCCAGATAGACGCTTATATGCAAAACTATCAGGAGTATCACTTTGGAAATTAGAACAAGGTTGCAACGTGGATCTGTAAATCATCATTCGTTCGTGCGCTACTTCTCTTATTGCTGCATGAGTGGTTTCAAGCTCCGTTTTAATTTGAGGATGCACACAAGGCAAAACTGAGGCTATTGTTTGAGAATCCACAAAACTTAGTAGATGTTTAGCGGGCTTAGCAGCTTTTTCTGTTTCAACCTTTTCTGTTTCAGATTTTTCGGAATGAGTCCTACTAAATAGGGTTAGCATAGATATTACGTCCGATTATTGGAATTTCTCAATGCCGATAGTATAACGCGTATTTAAAATTTTTAAACCACAGGACCAACAGGTCGCACCAAAGTCGCACCGGGATTTTTGAGAGTAATTTTAAATAAAGGGAAAATGATCGTAACTTTTTGATAAATTTAGCTAATTTGGTGGGCCGTCTGCGATTCGAACGCAGGACCAACAGGTTAAAAGCCTGCTGCTCTACCGACTGAGCTAACGGCCCACACATACTAAACTTGAGGCGCTAATGATACAGATAAATTTTAAAATATCAACGTTTAGAAGAGCCTCTTTCCACAAATATTTATTCTGTAAGATCAACATGGTGGGCAAGTTTATACCGCCCACCTTGCGATTAATGGCCCGCTTGCTTGATCTGCTTTAATTGCTCCGCAGCCAAATGCGCTGATGATGTGCCTGGATAATGATTGATTACTTTTTTGAAGGATGATTTTGCATCTGTCCATTTAAATTGTGCCGCATAAATTAAGCCCAGCTTTAGCTGTGCATCCGCCAATTTCGGACTATCTGGATAATTTTTCACGACGTTACCAAACTCGGTAATAGCCTGCTCATTCTTACCCATCAAGCCATATAACTCGCCTAACCAATAATGTGCATTTGCTGCAAACTGACCGGAAGGGTATTTCTGTAACATTTTTTGCAAAGTGGTAGCGGCTTCATTATATTTTTTTGCTTTAATTAGGCTATAAGCATTTTGATAAATCTGCTGCTCTTCAGCAACGTTAGGCTGATCCTCTGTCTTGGTAGCGGTCGCAGCAGTCAGATCATTTGCAACAGCTTGATCCGCTGCTTCTGCATCAGCCTCAGCCGGCACAGCCGCTTTAGCCTTATTTTTTTTTGCTTTTAAGGCCGGCGCATCAATGCCTGTGTCAGCAATACCTGGATCCGCTGTATCCGTCGCGGCTGGTGTAGAACTACCTGAACGATTTGAGATACGCTTATCTAAATCAGAAAACATTGTTTTTTGCTGAGTTTGCAATTGCTGCAACTGATGTGTCAGATCTTCGACTTGACCTCGCAAAGTTTGTACTGCCGTTTGCAAGTCATTCACTCTAGCTGATAAATCCGTATTTAACGTATTATTATTCTGCTGAATACGCTGCTCTACTGTCTGTGATGCAGTTGAGGGGGGAGTACCAGCACCCTGACTATCAACTGGTGCTATCGGTTGTGTCGATGGCGCACCACTTGTTTGCGCAGCAGGCGCTTTAGGCGTAGGTTGACCATCAAATTGTGGTGGATAACTATCTACATCATAAACAGGCGCATCCTCTGCAAATGCACTTGCTGTAATACCCGAAAATATTGCCACTACGATGAATCGTTTTAAGTAAGAGATCGGCATAGAGTGTCTTCAACTGAAATGAAAAATTAAGTTTGTATTCGCCCATAAACAGATCCCGGTCAAACACTAGGGCTATTGACCCATCAGCATTACCCGGGATTGCATATCATAACCAGATTAATTAGTGTTGCAAATAGACAAGCACAACACGACGATCTTGCTGATAGTCAGCCTCTGCATGTCCAGGAACCGCTAACCGTTCGGCACCATAACTAATAACACGAATTTGTTCCGGGTTCACACCTTTTGATTTCAAGATTTCCGCCACCGCATTAGCGCGACGCTCACCAAGTGCCACGTTATACTCACGGCTTCCGCGTGGATCCGTATGGCCTTCTAACAATACTTTTGCGTTAGAATGGGCAACTAAATTATCCGCATTAGCTAAAATAGCGGGTTTTTCTTGATCATTCACATCACTTTTATCATATTCAAAATAATATGTCCGTTTAGCCAGCAATTGTTCTGGGGTCATACCATTCGTACCAAACTGGCTGTTATCACCAGCACCATAGGTTTGTGCACCACTACCTGGGCCGCCATCAGAAACACTCGCACCCCCATGTTTACCCATGGAAGAACAAGCCGCTAAACTTAAAATACCGCACCCCACTACCATCAATTTTGCTAAGGTTTTCAGCTTCATTATTTCTCTCCCTTTAAACTAGTATTCGTCTTGTGGTGATTGAGTATACCCTGAAAAAATAGCGCATCAAGATAAAAATGGCGACCATGCAGCATCCTGAACATCCCCATTTCGTGAAGGAAGGCGCACCAACACTTTCCCATCACTCGACACCATTCCCAGCACACTTTGTCCAGCTGATAATGTACCATAAAGCACCATACTACCGTTTGGCGCAATACTGGGTGATTCATTATCGGTGCCTGAATTTGTCAATAAATGGAAACTACCACCATTTAAATCCAAGAGGCCGATATTATACACACCACTCTCACGATGCAGCATAGCAAGATGCGACCCATCTGCAGTGAAAGAAGCCCGTGCATTATAATCACCATCATAACTCACGCGTGAAATAGCACGTGTTGCAAGGTTCAACTGATAAATTTGTGGGCCACCGCCACGAGTGGAGGTAAACACAAGAACACGACCATCCGGCGACCAAGCTGGCTCGGTATTGATTGACCAATCTGAGGTCATCTTAGTGAGTTGTCGCGATCCCAAATCCAAAATATAAATATTGGGCGAACCGTCTTTTGATAAAACTAAGGCTAACTTACGCCCATCTGGCGACCAAGCGGGTGCACCATTAATCCCCTTAAATTGACTGACTACATGACGCGCGCCTGAATCAACATCTTCAACATACACAGAGGCACGTAGATCTTCGAAAGAAACATACGCAATCTGCCTACCATTAGGCGACCAAGCAGGTGACATAATAGGATCGGTTGAACTTAATAATGGTCTTGGATTATAGCCATCCTGATCAGAGACCTCCAATACATAACGTGTCGGCATGCCTGGCGCTCTTTGCACTAAAATATAGGCAAGACGCGTTGAAAAAATACCTCGCACACCTAACACTTGTTGGTAGATCAAATCACTAATATGATGTGCCAATGCTCGCAACTGGCCGCCAGACACCACAAACTTCTGGCCAAGCATCAGCGCAAGCGCGCTATTGGTGGGTTGCTCTTTACCGCGAATCGCATCGACTAACTGGAAGGACACTGCATAACGATCACCGCCCAAGGCTTGCACGCGACCGAGCACCACATCATCAGCCCCTAAACTGCGGAAATAACCATAATCCACACTGCGCACATCGCTTGGAAAACTACTAATGGAATCTCGGCCATAAACTTTAAAACGGCCGCTGTTTTGCAAATCATTACTAATGATGCCCGATATATCCTGAGGAGCAGAACTGCCAGAGGCAAAAGGCACTATTGCAATTGGCACGGCCCCTGCCACACCACGAGTTAATTCCATACTGAGCAAAGCAAATGCGCTATTGCTAAGCAACAAACTGCCGAGAAAAAATAAAATAATTGATAGTTTTCGCATACGAAAGATGTCTCCACTTGGCTGTGCGATGTGCAACGTTTTATATCATATCTTTTTTGATGACGCTATACTGATACTCTTTAAGCCTTAAGCATTATTGGTAATAATATCTTGCGGTTTCACTTTCAAAACAAATTGACGAAATTGGTTAAATTCTTCCGTATTTTCTGGTACTGGTAACGGTGATGCCTTAAAAACCGCATCTCGCGCAGAACGATCTAATGATACATCACCGCTGCTTCGCGTAATTTGCACGTCCAAAACCACACCGCCTGGCGCCAATCGAATGAGTAATTCGGATGATAATCTTTTATCGACACCACTCGGTACCAACCAGCGATCACTGATGGCTTGCAAAATTAATGCTTTATATTTATTTACAATACCCAGTGATTTTGCGCCAGCCGCACGTCTTTGTTCGTGTAATAATTGTTGTTGCAAGGATTTTTCTGCCTGCTCACGCAGCTCTTTTTCCATCGCCTGCTCAAGTGCCTTATGCTTATCCATTTTCTTTTTTTGTTTTTGTAAATCCGCTAACAATTGTTTTTCTATCACCGCTTTTTGTTGTGACAATTGTTTCTTGTGCTCTTCTTTTTTCAGAGCAATCGCTTTTTGTGTTGGCAACTCGACTTGTTTTTGTAGCGGTACTGGCTTAGGTGGCACTACCTTTTGTGGCTTCTTGGGCTCTTCGACTGCCTTGGATGGAGGCGGTGGAGGTGTAGGCTCCGCCTGTGTCATCGGCATATTCATCGCGACAGCACTAATAATTTTAGAGTTATTATTAATGTTTTCGAGCACCGGCATTTGGCTACTGAATTCAAAACTCACAATCAACAATAACAGCACAGCAATGTGCAAAGAAACTGACAATATAAATGCTGAACCATTTCGCTGCTGCACAGCACTACCCTTTTACAGCTGGAGTTGTTTTCAGTGGTTGTTGTGTTGGTTGATCCGTGATTAAACCAACACTCTTCGCACCGGCCTGTTGAAGCAACACCATCGCTTCCACAATTTTACCATAGTTGGCATCTTTATCGCCGCGCACCAACACGGGACGTTGCTCACCAACATCTTTGGTTGGGGATAATTGCGTTGAAACTAAATAATGGAGTGTTTGTGGTGTCACGGGCTGGCTAGGTTTTTCGGCAATATTTAGGTAATAATTACCACTGGCATCTACCGTCAAAATGAGAGGCTCTTTTTGTTGGGGTGGAATCGCTTTTGCTTCTGTCTTTGGCAGCTCAACCTTCACACCCTGCGTCAGTAAGGGTGTCGTCACCATAAAAATAACTAACAATACCAACATGACGTCAATAAAAGGTACGACATTAATTTCTGCCATGGGTCGACGCTGTCCACCACGATGATTTAACACTGCCATGAATTAACCCTCAACCAGTTCTGACTTCTGCGAACTCATTTGCGCTTGGCGAAATAAAATATTGGCAAACTCATCTTGGAATGTTTCAAAACGATTCAATAACCGATTAATCTCGTTAGAATAGCGATTGTAAGCAATGACCGCAGGAATCGCTGCAAACAAACCCATTGCTGTCGCAATTAAGGCTTCAGCAATACCGGGGGCAACCATTGAAATGGTTGCTTGCTGAACATTCGCCAATGTGCGAAATGTAAACATAATTCCCCATACCGTGCCAAATAAACCCACATAAGGGCTAATTGAACCCACCGTTGCTAAAACAGGCAAATGCATTTCTAGGTTGTCTTGTTCACGGATTTGCGCACCACGCATAGCACGCTTAGTATTCTCCAAGGTATTCTCTGCTGAAATCCCGCCTTGCTTATGCAACCGTAAAAACTCTTTAAACCCAGCATGAAAAATAGCTTCAATACCTTGCAAACTCCCACGCTTTTTTGAGGTACTCGCATATAACGTCGCTAAGTCACCGCCCGACCAAAAGGTCTGTTCGAAATCAGTCGTACTATTGCGTATGTCTTTCAAATAAAAACCGCGCTGTATGATATATGTCCATGACAGAACAGATGCGCCAACTAGCAAGATTAATACCAATTTAACAACCAATCCCGCATTGGCAAAATAGGTTAAGAATGATGAATCTAGATTCACGCTGGCTCTCCCATGAAAATGTCGTGTAATTTACATTGTGGCAAACTGGTTGGTCGGGATGTGTTATCCAGACAAGCAATTTTTACCTCTGCTGTACATAATACCGTATCGGGCGCTTGTGATAAACGCAAATATTGCTCAAAAGTGACACTGACGCGCTTCAAGCAACTCACCCTGGATACCACCTGCAGTTGATCACTCATCCGTGCAGGCTTCAAAAACTCCAGTGTAGCAGAACGAATAACAAAATAAATTTCTTGTTCACGTTGCCAAGCCAAATCCAACCCCAAACCCAGCATCCACTCGGATCGCGCTCGCTCAAAAAACTTTAAGTAATTGCTATGATACACAATACCCGTGTAATCGGTGTCTTCAATATAAATTCTCAAAGGAAAAATAAATTCATTCATTGTTGTTTCTCTTCGTGCACTTTTGACTACCTGTTATATTACACTATTCCATCAAAGAGATCTTGCACTAGGGATAGATTATGACGATTCGGTCAAGGACGACCGCGCATCAACCATATCAATTATTGATAGCGCTATGCACAATGGCTGCAGACTATGGGGTCGTGAACCCAATTGATTATCTCGTCGAGGTTCTACTGAAAGAAGCCATGATCCCAATAGCAGTAATGCCAGTCAATTGTAAAATAAAAGCTTGTGGCGTTCGCGGTGATAATTTTTTTACTTTATTTATTGATGCACCCACCACGGCTATTTATCACTTAACTGCCTGGCTTAATCATTTCTTCCCCACTCTACACGCATACTCATTAGATGACATATTGTTCGATGATGAACTAGCAAAACCTACTAAAAACGTCTTTACAGAAATTAGCTTGCGACATACAGCCAGTATTACGATGGATGCAAATACGTTTGAATTGTCCGTGTTACTCTTGCTGCACAACCACCTCATAAACGATCCCATTGCTATCAATAAATTTAAAATCATTAAAGCGCTTGAGAAAATAGCTATCGATATAGCCAATGAGCAAGAAAAATATAAAACCAGCGTGACAAATGAGGTATTAAAACAGTTAAACGAACTGATTACTCAGCTTAAATGTTTCGGCTTAGAAAAAAATAAACCCTCATTAAAAGCCGATTTGCAAAATCTGGTGAATGCACTTGAAAATTTACAGTTTTTGCTGTTAGCAAAAAATAATCTGCGGTTTTTCTCGACAGAAAAAATTTATCGACCAAGTGAAGAAACACTGCAAACACTAGAAAAAACACTTCGGGAAATTTGTAATATAGCCAATATTCAGATTTTATTTCATAACGAGCAGACTTCAGAGCCGCGCGCGTCAGCAAGCGTCATGACACCTTAAGTTCACGCAAAATCCCGTTACACACTTTTTACGCCATTTCGCCATCTTCAAAGAAATCTACTGTTTTTGGCGTTCCCGCTTTCTCAGGTGCTTGCAAACCAAAATGCAAATACGCTTGCTTTGTTGCCATGCGCCCACGCGGTGTGCGCATCATAAAACCCTGCTGAATGAGATAAGGTTCTAGCACATCCTCAATCGTGCCACGCTCTTCGCTAATGGCTGCAGCCAAACTATCAATTCCCACTGGACCGCCATCGAAACGATTAATCAACGCTAATAATAATTTGCGATCCATCATATCAAAACCTTGCTCATCCACATCGAGCATGTCCAAGGCTTTTTCGACGATATGACGCGTCACATTGCCATTGGCTTTGACTTCTGCATAATCACGTACGCGACGTAATAATCGATTCGCAATTCGCGGTGTGCCACGTGAACGTTTCGCCACTTCCTCTGCACCACTCGCATCAATAACAATACCTAAAATAGTAGCTGAACGTTCGATGATATGTGTCAAATCTGGAACTTGATAAAACTCCAAGCGCTGCACAATACCAAAACGATCACGCAACGGTGACGTTAACAACCCAGCGCGTGTTGTTGCGCCAATCAACGTGAATGGGGGTAAATTTAATTTGATCGAACGTGCGCCAGGCCCTTCACCAATCATAATATCTAATTGGTAATCCTCCATTGCAGGATATAAGATTTCTTCGACCACGGGGCTTAAGCGATGAATTTCATCGATAAATAACACATCATGTGCTTGTAGATTTGTTAATAAAGCGGCAACATCACCTGGACGCTCTAACACAGGCCCCGATGTTTGCCGCAAATTAACACCTAATTCGTGGGCAATAATATTCGCTAAGGTGGTTTTCCCTAAGCCCGGCGGTCCAAAAATTAAAACATGATCTAATGCATCTTGACGTGACCGCGCGGCCTGGATAAAAATTTCCATTTGTTCACGTACAGCGGGCTGGCCCACGTAATCACGTAAACTTTTCGGCCGAATAGCACGATCAATCTGTTCATTTTCACCTTGTGCTTCGGGTGTCATTATTCTATCGCTCATGTCACCATCTCCTGTAATGCACCACGAATGACTTCTTCACTTGTCATATTACCATCATCCACCTTGGCAACGGCGCGACTAGCTTCTTGTGGCTTGTATCCTAACGCAATCAATGCCGAGACGGCATCTTGTGTTGCTTGGCTTTGCTTGCGCCCATTTTTTGGTGTCATTGCTACATCAGGTAATGCGCCTGGATGTAAATTAGAAACTTTATCACGCATTTCAATGATAAGACGTTCTGCTGTTTTTTTCCCAACACCCGGCAGCCTCACTAAACTATCCGTATCGTTGTGGATAATACAGCGAATAAATTCGCTCGGATCAATACTCGATAAAATCGTCAGCGCAAGCCGCGGGCCAACGCCATTCACTTTTAGCAACGTTCGAAATAAGGCGCGATCTTCACGCGCATAAAAACCGTATAAATGATGTGCATCTTCACGCACAATAAAATGCGTATGCAAAGTCACTTCTTGGCCAATATCAGGTAAATGATAAAACGTGCTCATGGGTGCATCAATTTCATAGCCCACACCATTTACATCGAGCACCAACTGAGGCGGTAATTTTTCGAGGATAATGCCGCGCAATAATCCAATCATGGAGCATCCTTTCATAGAGATATCAATATCGTAGGCTGATTTTACCTGAGGAAAAGTCAGAGATATACCATTTTGCCCCGCCTATTATTTATTAAAATTTTAATACTCTCTTAACGTAGTGTGTACATTATAACCATATAAATTAATAACTAATTTCATGTTAAATTTGATTTAAAAAACGGGCACGCACGCGGGCACGTTCACGAAGAGCTACTCATTTTTCATGTGTAGACTCTAACGCTAGAATCCACTACTGCTGACTACGATTGTTACTTGGTGTTATTTTAGTTGATGGCAATTGTTGTTTTTCTGCCGCTTCAGTAGCGGCTTTTTTGGCGGCAGCAGCTTGACGCTTTGCAAATAAACCACCGGCAGGTGCTTGCAATATAGGTGTTGCAATCGGTGATGCAGGTTCTAATAAATTAGCAGCCGTTTTTGAGGGAGAGTCCTGACGCCGTTTTGTGTTATCAGGCGAAATCTGCGTCTCTTTCTGAAAATCAAAAAAATCTTTGCCAACTACTTTTGCCGAAATAATTTTTATATAGACACGACCACTGTCTTGATCACGAACGAGTTGTAAACTACCGCCATGCCCCGAAGTCTTTAGATATTGCGATGCCTCGCCTAGCCCTCGACCCTCACCACTGAGATTCTTAGCACCGGGCAGAGATGCTACACGACCTCTATCATCGACTACTTTGCCATAATCAATCGATGATCCTTCTTTTAATTTTTCGGCTAAGCCAGCATTATTACCATCATCGATTAAGTCAATTTCGATTGCATCGCCTTTTGCTGTGATTTTTACTTTAAAAAATGTTGCGCCGACATTTTCATTGATGACATTTTTCACAAACTCCAGAAGATCTGCAGATATCAATTTAAAAGCAGGTGAATTTTCGATTTCATTCTGCAAAGTTTGGCTTAAGGTAGTGTTATCTGAATAAGCAGTGACTTTAGTTTTCAAAGTCTCTTTCAACCGCTCAACATGCGACGCAATGAAGGTTCCAACCCCAATCTGAGAGCCTGTATTAATCTCTTCCCGAATTTCTTTAAGCCCAGCAGAATCAATCTCAAAATCCATTACAAAATTATTATTCGTACTGCGACCACCGGAAGAATTCATAAAATCACCTTAGAGATGTTTAGATGCATAAATTATAGTACACAAAAACACAAAACTGATCTGGTTGATTAATATAGGCTTTTATTATTACCATAGACAGTCATGTTGAATCTGGCTGATAATCACGCCAGCTGCTTTTTTTTCGTCGCGACTTGGCATCTTGCTTGATGATACCAATTTTGCTAAGAGAAAAACGCGTATGCGCATGACACAATGCGATGGCCAATGCATCTGCTGCATCAGCTTGTAATTTGTCGGGTAAGTTGAGTAAACGGCCCACCATGTGTTGCACTTGTTCTTTTTTAGCAGCACCGTAACCCACAACAGATTGTTTCACTTGCCGTGCTGAGTATTCCGCGACGGGAATAGTCAATGCTACAATAGCCGCGCCACGCGCTTGGCCGAGTTTTAATGCAGAGCCTGGATTTTCATGCATGAAGACTTGCTCTATCGCTGCTTCATCTGGCTGATAGTGCTGAATAACTTCTTGAAGTCCGGAAAAAATTTTTTGCAGGCGCTCTGTGAGTTGTGTTTCTAACAAATGAATACAACCACTGGCGAGATGGAAGCTTTGATTGCCCTCGACACGGATAATACCATATCCAGTGTGGCGTGAGCCTGGGTCTATGCCGATAATAACTGTCATGTTCGTCCTTGAGAAATGTCAGTCGCAGGGTGGACAAAGCGCAGCGTATCCACCGCAGCAACTGGTGGACACGCTGCGCTTTGTCCACCCTACTCACTATTCCTACTCCAATACCGCCAATATTTCTTCTGCAATATCCGCATTCGAATAGACTTCTTGCACATCATCTAAATCTTCTAACATATCGGTTAGACGCAACAACTTTTCTGCTAATTCTTTATCTGTAATGGGCGCACTCACATCGGCTGCCATCGTCACTTCCGCATGAACCGGCACAAAACCTGCTGTAGTAATGGCTTCTTTCACTGTAAGAAACGCATCCGGTGACATGGTAAGATCAATACTTTTATCATCATTGACAATCACATCGTCAGCACCGGCTTCAAGCGCGATTTCCATCACGCGCTCTTCATCCGCACCCGGTGCCAAGGTAATTTCACCCGTTTCTTTAAACAAATACGCAACGGAACCATCTGTACCCATATTACCACCGCATTTTGTGAAGGCATGACGCACTTCACCAACCGTGCGATTGCGATTATTGGTCATGCAATCCACCATCACGGCGACCCCACCAGGACCGTAACCTTCGTAACGTATTTCTTCGACATCATTACCTTCTAATCCGCCTGCGCCGCGCTTAGTCGCGCGATCAATGACATCTCGAGACATGTTGGCAATTAATGCCTTGTCTACAGCAGTACGTAAGCGCGGATTAGCGCCGACATCACCACCACCGAGTTTTGCTGCGACAGTAATTTCTCGAATTAATTTTGTGTAAAGCTTACCGCGTTTTGCATCCTGCTTACCTTTGCGATGCTTAATGTTCGCCCATTTACTATGACCGGCCATGTTTGTTCTCTCTAATAAAATTAATAGTTTTTCTCCCTTCTCCCATGCGTGGGAGAAGGGTCGGGGATGAGGGTGACTAATGTCGGCATCTTTCTAAGCAGAACACATACAAAATTAAAGACCCTCACCCTAACCCTCTCCCGCAAGCGGGAGAGGGGATAGCCTGCTAACATTACTTCGAACTTGCTTCAACTTTCTGCGCTATGTCTTTTTTCTCAGTTTCTACATCTTTCCGAATACGAATACCCAGCTCTAGCAACTGCGATGGCTCAACAGGTGCTGGTGCATCTGTTAATGGGCACGTTGCCGTTTGTGTTTTCGGGAATGCAATCACATCGCGAATAGACGTTGAATCTGTCATCAACATCACTAAGCGATCAATACCAAATGCGATACCACCGTGCGGAGGACAGCCAAATTTTAAGGCTGTTAGCAAGTGACCAAATTTTTCATTGGCGTCTTCTTCAGAGATATTTAACGCACGGAAGACAGCCATTTGCATTTCAGATGAGTTAATACGAATCGAACCGCCACCAATTTCGCTACCATTTAACGCCATGTCATAGGCGCGTGCTAGCATGTTGGTTGGATCTTTTGATAACTCACTGATGTCATCAATTTTGGGTGCTGTAAATGGATGGTGACAAGCAGATAGACGCCCTTCGCCTTTTTCAAACATCGGGAAATCAACAACCCATAATGGCTTCCAGCCTTTTGCAACCAAACCACGATCATGCGCGACTTTCAAACGCAATGCACCGAGAGCTTCATTCACGGTCGTTGCTTTATCAGCGCCAAAGAAAATAATATCACCGACTTTCGCGCCAGTTCGAGCAAGAATTTGCTGCGTAACAGCTTCTGGAATAAATTTTAAAATCGGTGATTGCAAACCTTCCGCGCCTTCACCATTAATTTTAATATAGGCCAACCCTTTGGCACCGAAAACACTGACGTATTTGGTGTAATCATCAATATCTTTGCGACTAATCTCTGCACCGCCTGGAACACACAATGCAGCAATGCGACCATGTGGATCATTTGCAGGACCAGAGAATACTTTAAATTCCACCTCACGCAACAAATCCCCAATATCCACTAATTCCAATGGAATACGTAAATCCGGTTTATCAGAACCAAACCGTGACATCACTTCTGCATACGTCATGCGTGGAAATGGATTTGGCATATCCACATTCATTAATTCTTTGAACATGCCACGAATCATGGTTTCCATCATGCCAAGAATTTCTTCTTCACCTAAAAATGATGTTTCAATATCAAGCTGGGTAAATTCCGGTTGACGATCCGCACGCAAATCTTCATCACGGAAACAACGCACGACTTGATAATAACGATCCATGCCTGCCATCATCAACAATTGCTTAAATTGCTGTGGCGATTGCGGCAACGCAAAAAATGAACCTGGTTTCGTACGACTTGGCACCAAGTAGTCACGCGCACCTTCTGGCGTTGCTTTGGTTAAGAAAGGTGTTTCAATATCGAGAAAACCGTTGTCATCTAAATAGCGACGTAAATAACGCGTGATTTCTGCACGAAACTTCATGCGATGCAACATCTCAGGACGACGCAAATCCAGATAACGGTATTTCAAGCGTGTTTCTTCACCCACATCATGATATTCATCAATAGGGAACGGTGTTGTCTCAGAGCGGTTCAATATGGTGATGGCCGTTGCGATGACTTCAATCTCACCCGTTTTTAAATTGGTGTTAACCGTTCCTTGTGGACGACGACGCACTTGGCCTTGCACTTGCAATACATATTCACTACGAATCGATTCTGCAATAGCGAACAACGCTTTATTCTCTGGATTACAAACAATTTGCACCAACCCTTCGCGATCACGCAAATCAATAAAAATCACGCCGCCATGATCCCGACGTCGATGCACCCAACCTGCCAATGTGACTTCTTTATCTAATAATACTGCTGTTACTTCACCGCAATAATGACTACGCATGGTTTACCTTTCTATTAATTTGAATGACTAAAAAAATTATTCGCTCGCGTTGGTATTGTTATTTTTTGGAATTTGTTTTTGTTTAAACTTTTCGGGCTGCACAACACCCAATGAAATAACATATTTCAAAGCTTGATCAACACTCATATCAAGCTCAATCACATCTTTACGTGGTGCAATCATCAGAAAACCGGATGTAGGGTTCGGTGTGGTTGGCACGTAAAAACTAACCATATCAGTTTCATTCAAAGCTGTGCTTAACATAGCGGGTATCGATTCACTGGTTTGAAAGGCAACGGTCCAAAATCCTTGATGTGGATACTGCACTAATAACACTTTACGAAATGATTGTCCGCCAGGTGTTAGCAACGTTTCTGAGACTTGCTTCACGCTATTGTAAATAGAACGTACTAATGGAATGCGCCCCACTAATGCATCCCATAATCGCACAATACCTTTACCAAAAAAGTTAGCCGCTATCATCCCCGTAAAAAATATCACTAAAATAGTAATTAAAAACCCTATCCCCGGAATATGGAAACCCAACAAAGCATCAGGCTGGTATTGGCGTGGCAGCATCGTGATACTATTACCAAGCAGATCCACCAAAAATTTAATTACCAACAACGTTGCCCAAATCGGCAACCACAATAATAATCCGGAAATAAAACAACGGCGGATATAAGCCATCATAAATTAGCTACTCGCAGTATCGGTACTTGGGGTTGATGGGGAAGATGTTGCTTCCACACTGGGCGTGGAAACTGTACTCGTGCTTTTAGATCCCTCACTGGAGCTCTTATTACGAAAATCCGTCACATACCAACCAGTACCTTTCAATTGAAAACTGGTTGCTGAAATCAATTTTTCGAGCGCTGCTTTATGACAAGTAGGACAATCTGTCAAAGCCTCATCGCTCATCTTTTGCATTACTTCCAACGCATGACCACAAGCGCTGCATTGATATTCATAAATTGGCATAACACCCTCTTATTTGGCACGAAAGCTGACGAAAAGTGCACATTTTAACAAGATAGTAGCGGACTGGGTAGGGTTCTCTGCCTTTTCCTACAAAATACCGCGTTTTTGATACCTTAGACAGCGCATCTATCATGTTACCCTATCTAACTATAAAAAAATATTTATATAAATCAATAAGTAAACAACACCCACCCCATCCAACATCTTGATCTTTCTACAGCAACACCAAGAATCGTATTTTAAATACTATAATTAAATAAAGTATCACTAACTCAATGGGGTTACCTTTATGTCCGAGCAGCCAGAAAAAAAAGACACGTCCACCCAATCAAGAAAAAGAAGAGCGGACAATGCTCACAATAGCACAAGCCATCTTGCCGCCATGCTCGAACAAGCCAGCAAGAAAGCAAAAAAAGATGCGCCCATTGGTAGCATTGAATTAACCAAAGCAGATAAAGAAGTATTCAATAAAATGGCAGAACTCCTCAAACAAAAACAGGACCTGGAAAGTTTCCCACTCCCACTCAATAAAATGGATATTACCGTCATACAAAGGGAAATGACAATACTAGCAGAGATGAAAGAAGTCATGAAAACAGTAGAAATAACCCAAGAAAAAAAGGCATTGAGTGGCGTTAACCTAACTCAAGATGAAATAACTGAAAAGAACGATTTTGCAATAGAAATGGAAGCAATGAGGATACGAGTCGAAGAAAAGAAAAATCTATTAGACAACGATACTCCTCGCACAAAAATGTCTCGCGAAACCAAAAAACTCATTCAAGAGATGGACGCTTTAACAGAAAAATCGCCCACCACAACATATAACATCCGGTATGATACGCGTGGTGGCGTAAATTTACCTGCTGCTCAAGGAGTATTAGACATTGCAACGAGACCTAACAAACACGGCGTCGAAACCATCGTTGGAATGAAAGCATCTTATCAACAAGACTTAAATCAAATACAACAAAAACTTTTCAATGACTTTATGAAAACCCTTGCAAATCAAGTCGGCGACATATTGAAAGGGCCTCGCGATCCAAGCGATCCGCCTGCCGCACCTCGCGGAAAAACATTAACCGATCGAGTTTATGCTCCGCTTTTAGCAAACCAAATTAATTGGGAAGACCTTGCTCCTATAAAAGAATTGAAAAATCTGATGATAAAGACCACTAACGAGGTCGGACAATCATTGCAAAACAAAATGCAGACCGAAGAGATAGAGCGATATAAAAGCCAAGTCAGTATTAAATGTAACGCTATATTATCGGAATTTAAGCAAGAAAAAATGAGAGACCTAACCACCATAGTTGATTTAGCCTGCGGAAAAATATTACAAAAAGAACTTGGGCAAAAAGCTACAATAGAAAGCCCAGCAAATAACCCACAGCGCCCAATGACACCAATAAAGCATAGATAAAGCGATCAATCCAATTTATAATCCTTTGAAACTCATGGACAATGAAATTACCTATGAAAAAACTCATCAAAGGCATTATCGATTTTCGCCAGAAATCTCTTGCTGACTATCGAGCAAAATTTTCAACCCTCGCCTTGGGACAATTTCCCGATACGTTATTTATTGCTTGCTGCGACAGCCGCGTGGTACCCAACACATTTGCATCTAGCGATCCGGGTGATTTATTTGTCGTACGTAACATCGGTAACTTAGTCCCACCTTATCAAGACGAATTACATAGTCATCATGATACCGCTGCTGCTATTGAATACTCTGTCCAGTTTTTACATGTATCTGATATTGTTATCTGCGGACATTCGGAATGCGGCGCGATGCGGCCTTTTTTTGAAAACAATACAGCTACCAAACTACCCTTGACAGAGAACTGGTTAAAATACGCCGAACCAGCCTATCACCGTTATTTAAACCATGCTGAAACATCACAACAATTAACGCCACATAACGTGCTGTCACAATGCAATGTCATCCAACAAATCGAACATTTAAAAACATATCCGTGGATCCATGAACAATTACACGATAAAAAAATTAGTCTGCATGGCTGGTGGTTTGACTTAGCCACTGCCGATGTGCACTATTACAATAATCAAACTAAAAGTTTTATTCTGATTGACGAAGAATCTGAAAACATCTTCGCTACTCTTTAAAAGGATTGCTCATGCAAAAAAGCATCTTAATTACCGGCTGTTCATCAGGCATTGGTTTGTGTGCCGCAAAAACATTGCATCAACGCGGTTATCGCGTTTTTGCTAGCGCTCGAAAACCGGCTGACGTTGAAAAACTAGCCGCATTAGGCTTAGAAAGTCTCCAACTGAATGTTGATGACTCGCACTCGATTCAGCAAGGTTTACAATTTGTGCTTGATAAAACAGGCGGCACACTGGATGCACTATTCAGTAATGCTGGCTATGCGGTTCCTGGTGCCGTCGAAGATCTGACGCGAGACATGATGCGCACACAATTTGAAACTAATGTGTTTGGTCCCATGGAATTAATTAATTTGGTGTTACCCGTGATGCGCAAACAAGGACACGGTCGTATCATTCAAAATACCTCCATCCTTGGCGTTATCACCATGCCGAATCGTGGCAATTACAATGCATCTAAATTTGCTTTGGAAGCATTCACCAGCACGTTGCGACAAGAATTACGCTGTACGAATATCAACGTTTCCATTATTGCACCTGGACCTATTGAAACACAGTTTCGTGCAACTGCTTATAAAGGATACCAAGAAAAGCTACTCAAAAAAGATAGCGTGCACCAAGCTACTTATAAAAAAATGGCGGAACATTTTACGTCGCCATCAAAAACTGAAAAATCCCTCACACTGACACCCGATGCAGTCGTCAAAAAATTAATTCATGCCTTAGAAAGCCAGTCACCACGCGCGCGTTATTATGTGAGTTTTCCAGCACATTTATTTGCGTTTCTACGTCGCATCCTCCCCGACAGAGGCTTAGACTGGATTATCAATAAATTATTGGATGAATAACAATGACAACTATTTTAGTTTTATATTACAGCCGCTATGGCGCAGTAAAACAAATGGCGCAATTGATTGCGCGTGGCATTGAGTCTATTCATGGCGTGGAAGCGCGTATTCGCACTGTGCCCGCAGTTTCCCCCAACACAGAAGCCTCAGAACCTACTGTTCCCGATAGCGGCGCGCCGTATGCAACATTGGATGACTTAAAAGAATGTGATGGCTTAGCACTAGGGAGCCCCACCCGTTTCGGCAACATGGCAGCACCCATGAAATACTTCCTTGATGGAACCAGCAGCCTCTGGTTAGCTGGAAATTTAGTGAATAAACCCGCGGCGGTTTTCAGTTCGACATCCAGTCTACATGGCGGGCAAGAATCCACACTACTCAGCATGATGTTACCATTAATGCACTTAGGTTATGTCATTCTCGGCATTCCTTACACCGAAGCGGATTTGAGTACAACTTCTTCTGGCGGCACACCATATGGCGCAACCCATGTTGCGGGCGCGGATGGTAAAAATGCTATTAGCGAGGAAGAGCAACGTTTATGTTTTGCGATGGGAAAACGACTAGCAGAAATTGCAGTAAAACTAAAAAAATAACCGTAGGGTGGACAAAGCGCACGTGTCCACCCTACGTTATTTTAATGTGTGGGTGGTAGAGGCACAACAATGCCATTCACTTTTAACACATTATTTTCATACGTGATAGAAGTAACATAGTCATCTTTATCTTGAATCACAAAACCATTTTTAATCGTCTCATCAAACTTCATTCTATTTTCATTATTTATTGCGGGATTTGGTGCTATTGAGTGAGCAATTTGTTTTGCTTTCGCTGCATCCAACATATTAGGAAACTGGGTTAGCGCAGGTGTTATAGGCTCTGAAACTATTTTTTTATCGGCGGCTTTCGCATCCAGCATTTTCAACCACATATCAACCAGCGAAGTGGATGCACGCAGATTAACATGCATATTCGCTTTTTGAAAATCCGTCGCTTTCCTGGGTAACGGCATATTTGTCGGCCAAGAAAATTGGCCCTGCAACTTGAAATCCCCATAAGATGTTTTAATTGAAACATCTTGAGAAAAAACAGTATCTGGCGTAATCAAATGCGGCAGCTCAAGATTCGCTTGTGCTAGAAATAACAATCCCTCTGCGGTGGCATCGCCACCTTGCCGAATATCTTGTCTTGCTTCGTTAGCACGTTCTTTTAATTTTGCCAGGCTTTCCACGCTTAAATCTCTCACTGAAATGTTTATATTGACTGGGCCCATCGTAAAATTTGGCATTTCAAATTTCGTTAACCCTATCGTGAAAGCACTGTTAAACGCATTTTTACTATTCATACCTGAAATGGAAATAAACGTTAAATCACTTAATTGAAAATGACTATCTCGCATATTACTGACTAAACCCGGCATCGCCATTTTACCATTTGAGCTGCATAACGTTGCGGGTGAATCACAATGAATTTCACTCTGCAAAGCGATTGGTTGCAATAAAAAAGATTCTGTTCCAACCTGGAAATTAACAGCGCCCAATGTAAAATCCGATTTTAAAAGTGTAATATAGTTATTGACAATTTTAATATCCAAAATACCATTGATACCCGCCCAAGAACCCTTACCTTTTTCGGTTTTATCTACAGCCATAGTCGGTACACGAATGTGACTACGGTAAAGATTGTCATAACTAACCGACGTGTGTACTTGCATCACTCCCTTTGGCGCGCTATCACCCAATAAGACATCTTCAACCAGCCTAGGCACATGCACCGTCGTGTCAATCAAAGCACGCGTAAATTTCCATGCATTATCAACGGAATCGTTCACACAAGGACCATGCGCAATGTGCTGAGTAATGATAACTTTTTTAAACGCTTCTGTTACCTTGTTCACTTGATCCGCATTTAATTTCATTGTCTCTGCAGATTGAATGATTAGTTCCAATTTCACCTCGGAACTAAACCATCCACGCTGATAATCTGTTACGGTAATCTTAATAGGATTATCATCATTCAACGCAGTCATTAAACTAAGATAACTATTTTTGAAGAAATAGCCGTTGATCAAGGGTGCCATTACTACAGCACAAACAATGACTACTAAAAAAATAAGATACTTTAATTTAATGTGCATATACATAACTCCAAGAATGAATAGGCTTTCATTAAACCCCGTATTACGCTTCGCTTCATACGGGCTACTTTTACTCTATGATAGAGTCGGTTTTGCTGACACAGATGGATTAAATAGTTTCTCTAATATAGTTAACATCGGATCAGCCGCATTTTTGGCAGCATCAGCAACAAGATACTTCCCATCTTCTTTGCCTACGCGACCGGAAATATAATCCGTCAATTTACGGTCGGAAGCAGGAATCTTACCAGGATCAATCCCATTCGTTCTTAATGTTTCCACCATATTTTGCAAAAAGGTGACAACAGCGATTTGTACTTTTTCGTCTTCTATAGTAGAAGGCAAATAGAGGACTACTTGCCCTCCATTAAGAAATCCCTGCATATCTGCTAATATTTTTTGATGCGCCTCAGGCGTCATGCCTTGGCCTTGTTTAGTATACTTCACTTGCGTTTTCTGATAATCAACAAATTGCTCAATAAGAGCATTGATATGCTTCACATGCAGTATCTTAAAACAATCAAAAGGTGAATCTTGACTTAGCAAGAAATCTCGCATGATATCCCAAGCCGCAGGAAACATCTCTGGATCTACTGAAAGACGTAATTTTGTATCATGATTACATGGAGCAAAAGTCGTAGCGTCCGGATAAAAATTGATGAATTTACATAAAACATAAGCAATAAACTCACCGGATGACGTTTCGCTTTTCTGCGCCAATTGACTTAGCCCATCAAAATCCATCGCACTGGGAGAGAATTTTTTATTTAGTGTGTGATAAGGCGTTACAGCCAATTTTTCTTTCATACTCACTAATAGATAACCAAGATCCTCATCTACGATATCATCTGCTAAAAGTTTTTTTATTGATGCTCTTGTTGGCAGCTCATCGATGATACGCATAAACGCTTCATAGGTCGCACAGTCTTGCAAGGCAGCAATCAAATGATCCTCCACAGGCAAATCATGATCACCCTTGTGAAGACCTGTACTTGTTTGTTTATATGTTGTCAACGCAGCAATTGCTGCTGAGCAAAAACGTTTTCTGATACGTGGCTCAGTCTCCGCTGTTGCCGCAAACTGCTTTTTAAAAACAGCAAAACAGGATTGCCATATTTTTTGAAATAAGCCACTGCTCCGAGAAACGCTAGATGACGCTGCAGATTCTTTCGGCGTTTTTTGATGTGAGTTCATAGCAGCCTTACCATTTTAATAACGAATATGTTATTATTATAGCGCAAACGATAGAATACCGCCGGACAGTTTATTAGACACCTCGCCAAAAATCTCATTAAATTTATGCAGTTACCCCTCTTCTCAATATAAAAGCTAATCCCATTATTAACGGAATACCCATGAAAAAATCCTCTGCATTCAGCTTGCTAGAAATGTTACTTACATTAACGATCATCAGCATCTTATGTGCTATTGCTTATCCATCCTATTCGCTGTATTTTTTACGGCAAAAACGCTTTACTGCAGAAGTTACCTTATTGAAACTTGCTGCCGCATTGGAAAATTTCTACAATGAGCACAATAGCTATCAGCAAGCAACACTCGACAATATAGGATTTCAAACAACCATGGGTGATAGCTATCAATTTGCAATTGAATTAGCCACCGATACGCAATATAAAATTTCTGCAGAGCCCATTCACTCACAACAAGACACACAGTGCGGCAAACTGAGTTTGGATTCAAACGGGGAGAAAAATAATAGCGGCGCAGGCAACATACAGGATTGCTGGTAACTGCGCCGCTTAGATAGGATTAAGCGCTCGTCAACACAACTTTCCCCAATGCTTTTCCTGATTCCAGTAACGCATGCGCTTTGCCAACGTTTGCAAATGAAAATTGTTGTTGATCCACCAGCGGCTTTAACAACCCATCATCTACTAATTTAGCCACTTTTGTTAGAATCTCTCCGTGGCGCTCACGTTGCTTATTCATCAACAGTGGTAACAACATGAAAACCACATGCAAAGTAGCGGATTTTGCAAATAGCAAAGAAAGATCATGCGTTGATTGTGATAAAATCGTCACGACATTGCCGTAATGCGCAACAGCAGCCATAGCATTATCAATATTATCACCACCAACAGTATCAAAAACCACATCAAAGCCTGCCCCACCCGTAATTCGGTTTACATAATCTTGGACAGGCTCTTGACGATAATTAATCACATCAACTGCACCCAATGATTTAGCAATTGCTGCTTTTTCAGGTGAAGAAATTGTCGCATAAACTTCTGCGCCAGCCCACTTGGCTAACTGAATACCAATATGCCCAACACCGCCGGTGCCAGCATGCACTAATATTTTTTGGCCAGGTAAAATAGTTATTTTTTCAAATAAAGCTTCCCACGCTGTAATACTTACCAATGGCAACGCCGCCGCTTCTGCCATGCTCAATGAACGTGGTTTTTTTGCAATTAAACGTGCATCAACCAACATATATTCTGCTAAGGCACCGCCCTCACCTTTCAAACCACCCGCACAACCAAACACTTCATCACCCACTTTAAAGGTAGAAACCTCAGGCCCAATCTGTTCGATTACACCGGCAACATCACTATGCAATACGGCTGGAAAATCTGGCGTAATTGGCGGAAATTTTCCTGAGCGAATTTTTACATCGATCGGATTAACACTACTTGCTAATACACGCACGAGTACGTAACCAGGCTTCAGTGCCGGGATAGGCGCTTCTAGTGTTTGAAAAATAGAATGCTCGCCAAATTGCGTAATAACCTGTGTTTTCATGATGCACCTCTACTGCATGGTTAATAGTGACCAACATTATAGAGATTTAATCCAAAATAGTAAGTACGCACAAATTTGTGGTATAGTTACAAAAAAGATACTTAACGAGAGTTGAAAGCAATGAAAACGAAAAAAAGCCGACGCCATAATCATTGCCATTATGGTTGCCCCGTAGAAGCCGCACTGGATGTCATTGGTAACAAATGGAAGGGAATTATTTTATTTCATTTATTGAGTGGCACGAAACGTTTCAATGAAATCAAACGCTTGATTCCTGACGTCACACAACGCGTCCTTACATTACAATTACGCGAATTAGAAAGCGATCACGTTATTCATCGTGAAGTGTATCCACAAGTGCCACCCAAAGTTGAGTACTCACTCACTGAATTGGGACAAAGCCTCGCACCGATTTTAACGGCATTGCGCGAGTGGGGAGAAAAAATAATTCTGAAAGAAGCTGCTTAGCAAGCATAGCGCTTTACATCAGCGGCAAGACGAGCGCGCCCAGCTTGATTAACGACCACAGCCCAACTCGCTTTACTTTCATGAGATCGACAAAACCAAAAAGTCCCATCTTCGCCGCGTGTTGTCCCTGATGGGAAAAAAGCTACATATTCTCGATGCAAAGAGGATTGCCAATGCAATACACCTTTTTGTTTTATACCATCGACCATAGTGAGAATATTTTCTTTTTGTGGCGCTGTCGTAGTAAAGATAATTTGTCCATCCTCCCAATTGCCAGAGCAACTCACATGATCGCGACTTTTGCAGAGCGTGACAGTGACTCCTCGCAACATGGCTTCATTGCGAGCGATCTGTAGTGCTTGCAGCAATCTTTCGCTGGCAATTTTATCTTGTGTGGTATTATAAAAAGATGTGTAGCTTGGAATAGCGATGGTTGTCACTACAATGAGTAATAGCATAGTGATAACCAGCTCTATTAAAGTAAAGCCGGATGCTTGATAGCATTTTGTTTTTAAAAAAAATGGCAAACTAAAGACCCTCACCCTAGCCCTCTCCCACGCGTGGGAGAGGGAATTAATACAAAAATCAACATGAAGACCTCCCTTCTCCCATTTATGGGAGAAGGGCCGGGGATGAGGGCTTCTAAGGCCCACCACTCTCAAGCCGCATCAATATCATCTCCAAAACACCCTCAATATTTTCCATCACTTCATTATTCCAAACCCGCAATACACCATACCCACTACTCTCAAAATACCTCGTACGCAAATTATCATATGCAATAACAACCTCTTCTGCATGATGCCCGCCATCGACTTCCACAACCACCCTCTTTTCTCGACAAACAAAATCCGCTATATAGACTCCAACTTGCAACTCTCGCACAAATTTATAACCACCTAAGCGACGATTCCGAATGTAATACCAGAGACGATTCTCTGCT
>JABDGK010000034.1:25877-26771 GCA_013286085.1 Gammaproteobacteria bacterium
ATGTTAATCCTCATATCCCTTCTCCCACTTGCAGGAGATGTTCCTGTTAACTCTCATATTAATCCCCTTTCCCACATGCATATGCCTAACAATATATTTGAAATAGTAAAAACCCTCACCCTCTCCCGCAAGCGGGAGAGGGGATTAATATGAGAGTTAACAAGAACATCTCCTGCAAGTGGGAAAGGGGATTAATATGAGAGTTAACAGGAACATCTCCTGCAAGTGGGAGAAGGGATATGAGGATTAACATGAACATCTCCCTTCTCCCATTTATGGGAGAAGGGCCGGGGATGAGGGACTATAACAATCATTGAGAAAAGAACGGCTAATTACAAGAAAGATAAGAAAATTTCAGCCATTAACTTACCCACTTCCATGTCTTCAATTAATTTATCTTTCGCTTCAATGGTCATATCAAATTCTTTGAGTAAGTTTTTATTACTCTTTTGTCGTCGGCTTCATATGCGGAAACAAAATCACATCACGAATCGATGGGGAATTGGTAAATAGCATCACTAAACGATCAATACCAATACCTTCGCCTGCGGTTGGTGGCATGCCATATTCCAACGCTGTGATGTAATCCGCATCATACGGCATTGCTTCCTGATCACCGGCATCTTTATCCGCCATTTGCTTCTTAAATCGTTCTGCTTGATCATCGGCATCATTTAATTCCGAAAAGCCATTCGCAATTTCACGCCCGCCCACAAACAATTCAAAACGATCAGTAATAAATGGATTGTTATCATTACGACGCGCAAGTGGTGAGACTTCTGCAGGATACTCAGTAATAAAAGTCGGCTGCTTCAACCTATGCTCAACTGTTTTTTCAAAAATTTCAACTTGAACTTTACCCAAGCCAAAACTATCTTGCACTGAAATATCAAG
>JABDGK010000034.1:26781-27321 GCA_013286085.1 Gammaproteobacteria bacterium
GCTTGGCGATATTGCGCGCGGCTTCCAGCGTATCAATATCGGATGCTTTCAGCGTTGGATTAAATTGCAAAATAGAATCAAACAATGCTAGCCGCACAAACGGTTGACTAAAATCATATTCTTCATCTTGATAAATAATCGTCTGTGTATCCATCACTGCTTGAGACAACTGACGGAACATTTCTTCCGTTAAATCCATTAAATCTTTGTAGTCTGCATACGCTTGGTAAAACTCTAGCATCGTAAATTCAGGGTTATGGCGTGTTGACAATCCTTCATTACGAAAATTCCGGTTGATTTCAAATACACGCTCAAAACCACCCACAACCAAGCGCTTTAAATACAACTCTGGCGCAATACGCAAATACAAGGGCATATCCAATACATTATGATGCGTGATAAAAGGCCGTGCGACAGCACCACCGGGCAGCACTTGCATCATGGGTGTTTCCACCTCTAAGAAATCACGAGTTTTCAAGAAATCACGAATAAAATCGACTATTTTAGTCCGCTTTAGAAAAGTTTCGCGCGTATAATCAT
>JABDGK010000035.1 GCA_013286085.1 Gammaproteobacteria bacterium
AAAATTTCAATAGAGCAGAAACTTGTTCGACTGCCTCACCATTACTTGGATCTGCATCCAATAAATTAGTCATCGTTTCACTTAAAGCCGTTAAGATTTTTTTTTTCCTCTTGTTTCGACTCTAAATTGGCTAGAAGCTCCTTCACCTCACTTTCTAAGGGAGCATGATTTATCTTAAGGTTTCGCTTCATATCGGCAATAAGAGATGACCACGCATTGGGAGTTCTCGAATCCGCTTTCCAAGCAAATTCTCCGTCTCCCAATCTTTTGAAATCGATTACCATTTCATTGAGAGAACTATCGAGCATACTGGGAGTTAACACGTACTTATAAGGCATGCATTTTCTCCCTAAAGTTAATGGGATAGACCCAACTTAAGTATAGATCAGCCCTAGCAACTCGTGGGTAATTATATAATTCTTACGCAATCAAATAGTTGCATCATGACGCCATGATATTCCCACTACCAATTGGGTTAATAGAAATAAAAAAACCCTGCTTTTGCAGGGTTTTTATTTTCAGCGAGATATTTTTAGAAGTCCGCAACCAATATAGGCCGCATATATGAAATAGGCGCATCGGCAGGATCTTTGAAGGTCACATATTCCCACGCATCTTTTTTAGCTAATAACCCGCGCAATAAGGTATTATTCAGCGCATGACCAGATTTATGACCGCTAAACGCACCAATTAAGCTTGAACCTAAGAGATATAAATCACCGATAGCATCAAGAATCTTATGTTTAACGAATTCATCTTCGTAACGTAAACCGTCTTCGTTAAGAACACGGAAATCATCAATAGCAATGGCATTATCTAAACTAGCACCACGTGCTAAATTGAGTTTACGCAGACGCTCAAAATCCGACATGAAACCAAACGTTCTAGCACGACTCACTTCTTTCACGTAAGAGGTACTCGAAAAATCTAATGTGGCTGTTTTATTATGGGCTTTAAATACAGGGTGATCAAATTCAATCGAAAAAGTCACTTTGAAGCCTTCAAATGGCTCAAAACAAGCCCATTTATCACCATCTTTGACTTTAATTTTTTTCTTAATACGAATAAAACCTTTTGGCGCTCGTTGCTCTTGAATACCCGCAGACTGCACCAAAAATACAAATGGACCTGCACTGCCATCCATAATAGGAATTTCCGCCGCGGTCACCTCAACATACGCATTATCAATACCTAAACCGGCAAATGCAGATAGCAAATGCTCAACCGTAGAAACACGTACGCCGTCTTTTATAAGACACGTAGATAATGTCGTATCACCGACATTTTCCGCACAAGCTAGAATTTCTACAACAGGATCTAAATCGGTACGCTGAAAAATAATGCCGGTATTGGGAGGGGCTGGTCGTAGTGTCAACTCAGCTCTTTCACCACCATGTAACGTAATTCCCGTAGCCTTAATAACATTCTTTAAGGTTCTTTGTCTAATCATCACTAGTTCACTTTTTTAACAGTGTTGGATGGCATGTTAACATAAAAATATTGTTTTTGAAATTAATAATTTACCCTACCTTTGGGCAGGGTAAATCTCTCAAAAACAATAATTTCTATTATTTTCCATAATAGTTAGCTAGTTTCAGCTTCTTCCTTGCGACGCAAAAACGCAGGAATATCCAGATAATCCATTTCTGCAGCCATATCAGACACCATCGATTTCACCGGGGTAGCGCTAGTGGAGGAAGTAGACACTGCATGCCTTCGCATCACAGTTGGCTTCTCCAATTGATGGTAATCGACGGAACCATCTGATTTCGTTGAATCTAGCAATTTATTGCTCGACGTAATACCACCAGCCTGCTTTCTACCTAAGCCCGTCACAATCACCGTCACGCGCACTTCATCACGTAATTCTGGGTCAATAACCGTACCCACAACCACCGTTGCCGTATCAGAAGTAATACTCTTAATTGCATCACCCACTTCTTCAAATTCGCCGATAGACATATCCAAACCAGCGGTAATATTTACCAACACCCCGCGAGCACCCGTCATATCAACATCTTCCAACAATGGGCTGGATATAGCGGCTTCAGCAGCAATGCGCGCACGATTCTCGCCAGAAGCAATACCCGTACCCATCATAGCCATACCCATTTCCGACATCACAGTACGAACGTCAGCAAAATCGACGTTAATTAATCCTGGTCGGGTAATTAACTCCGCAATACCTTGCACAGCACCACGTAAAACATCATTAGCCGCTTTAAACGCATTCACTAACGTGACATTTTTACCTAACACAGTGAGCAATTTATTATTTGGAATGGTAATCAATGAATCCACATATTGGCTCAAGTTAGCAATACCCGCTTCAGCCACTTGCATACGCACTTTACCTTCAAAAGAGAAAGGTCGTGTCGTAATCGCAACGGTCAGGATACCTAGTTCTTTGGCAATTTGAGCAAATACAGGCGCAGCACCCGTACCCGTACCACCACCCATACCGGATGTTAAGAACACCATATCCGCGCCACTCAATGCTGCTTTAATACGCTCTCTATCTTCTTCTGCAGAGCGACGACCAATTTCTGGATTAGCACCCGCACCTAAACCTCGCGTAATCGTTTCACCTAATTGAATCGTGGTATGTGCTGAAGAGTTTTTTAATGCTTGTGCATCCGTATTTGCACAAATAAACTCAACGCCCTCAATACTTGCAGCCATCATATGTTCGACCGCATTACCTCCACCACCGCCAATCCCAACAACTTTAATAACTGCATTTTGTGGATTTGCATCTATAAGTTCAAACATGTAATGACTCCTTATCACTAGTCATTCCTGCAAAATGCAGGAATCTTATTGGCAGATCTTCACTAAATTCTGTGAAGATGACGGCTGAGCAATTAAAAATTTCCCTGAAACCAACTTTTCATTCTTCCCAACAGTCCTTTCAAACTTGGCTGGGTCAGCGTTTCACGCTGATTATCTCGTTGTTGTAATCCATAAATTAACAAACCAACGCCTGTTGCGTACACAGGATTGTTAATCACATCGGGTAGCCCAGTAACAAATTGCGGTGTCCCTAACCGCACAGGCATTTTAAAGACGCGCTCAGCTAATTCAACAGCGCCTTCAACTTTTGAGGCACCACCTGTTAATACAATACCTGCAGCAATCAAATCCTCTAATCCGCTACGGCGAATTTCGGTCGCAACCAATGTGAATAATTCTTCATAACGCGCTTCCACCACTTCTGCTAACGCACGTTTTGATAGATGTCGACCCGGACGATCACCAACCGTTGGAATATCAATCATTTGATTAGTATCGGCTAAATCTTGTAAGGCACAGGCATATTTTAATTTTATTTCTTCTGCGTTACGCGCGGGTGTGCGTAATGCAATCGCAATATCATTTGTTACTTGATCACCAGCGATAGGAATAACGGCTGTGTGGCGAATAGAACCATCCGTGAAGATTGCAATATCAGTTGTACCACCACCAATATCAATCATACAAACGCCCAACTCTTTTTCGTCTTCCGCCAAAATAGACTGACTAGAAGCAAATTGTTCGAGCACGATATCACTGGCGACTAAACCGCAACGTTTTAAACATTTCACGATGTTTTGAGCCGCGCTCACAGCACCTGTCACAATATGGACTTTTGCTTCTAATCGCACACCCGACATACCAATGGGTTCGCGAATGGAATCTTGATTATCGATAATAAATTCTTGGGGAAGAATATGTAAAATCTTTTGATCAGCAGGAATAGCTACCGCTTTTGCAGCATCAATTACTCTATCCACGTCAGTTTGTGTCACTTCGCGATCACGAATAGCCACAATACCATGTGAATTAATACTGCGAATATGACTGCCAGCAATCCCGGTATAAGCAGAATAAATTTGACAACCGGCCATGAGCTCCGCTTCTTCGACGGCGTTTTGGATAGAACCTACAGCAGATTCTATGTTAACAACAACGCCTCTTTTCATACCTTGCGATGGATGGGAACCTAATCCAATAACATTAATTTTGCCATCACTGGTAATTTCACCAACAATCGCAACAACTTTGGAAGTTCCTATATCAATACCGACCATTAAATCTTTGTTTGGCTTCTTTGCCATAATTATATCTTCCACATTAGGTTACGTAACTGGTTTCCACCTAACAGCCATCCCATTAGGATAACGCAAGTCAATATACTCTACATCAGAGCCCCTATCACCTACAATTTTTGGATACACTTTCACAAAATGGTTGAGGCGAGTCAAGATATCTTTGTGTCCAATGCTTAATTTCATCCCATTATCGAGTGTTAAACCCCACGCCATCGACGGTGTTAATTCTAGACGTGTAATTTTAGAATGCAAGGGCATTAAAATGCTATTCATCTTAGCATAATATTGCGCCATGAGAATCTGCTCTCCTGCAGGCCCTGCTAATTGTGGCAAACCCACCGGATAGGTCGTGGCTTCTGGTGCAAATAATTCACCTTCTGAGCTTAATAAACTATTATCATTCCATAAAGCAATCGGTTTTTTTTCTTTAACTGCTATAGCTACTACATCTGGCCAGACTCTACGCACCACTACTTGCGCCACCCACGGTAACTGCAAAATACGCTCTTTGATTTTATCAACATCAACCCCAAAGAAACCTTGATCAATCATCGGAGAAATTATTTTTTTTATGATCTCATGATCAATATGCTCCGCACCAAAAATTTTCACATTACGAATAGAAAAAAATTCAGCATTTTTAGTTTGGATAAGAAAAAAAGAAAACAACGACATAAAGACAATGAGAATAATTGCCTTCAGAAATGACTGCCACGAAATATCTACCCCATGGCGATGTTTCCTTACTCTACCAATTGACATCCATGACTACCTTTTACTCGCTTTCGACTGACCTACCAATAATACACACTTCAGGATTCAATCGTATTCCTTCTGATTGTTCTACCACATTTACTATATGCATAATAAGCGATTCAATATCAGATGCTTTTGCATCACCTTCATTGACAATAAAATTCGCATGTTTTTCGGAAACACGCGCATTACCGATTGCCCATCCTTTTAAACCAGACTTTTCGATTAGCCGTGCTGCATAATCACCCGGTGGATTACGAAAAACAGAACCACCATTTGGCCAACTTGTTGGTTGTGCCATGTTGCGTTTTTCTAGCAACACACGAATATCTTCGAGTGAACGTGATTTTTCACCCGTCTGCAATTGAAAATGCGCAGCAGTAAACCATTCATCTCCTGGGCGCTTTACATGCCTGTAACCCACTTCATAATCACTTGCTGGGCGAGTGTGATGGCAACCAGAGCGATCAATTGTTTCTACTTTGGCGACATGTTGCCAGGTTTCACCCCCATAACAACCTGCGTTCATCGCTAATGCACCGCCCACCGTACCAGGAATACCCGCTAAAAACTCCAATCCCGTTAAGCCCAATCTTGCGGTATAACGAGCTATTTGCGCACAAGCAACACCGGCTTCCGCTCTAACAAGCAAGGGATCTAATTGTGCGATGCCATTCAAGGCCCCTTGGGTAATAATGGCAACACCGTTAACTCCGCCATCACGAACCAAGGTATTACTTCCCAAACCAAGCCATAATAAAGGGACATCAACTGGCAATTCCCGCAGAAATGCAGCCACATCCGCAAGATCAGCGGGGATGTAAACAAAATCAGCGATTCCACCTACACGCCAAGAGGTATACGCAGCAAGTGGCTCTTTAGGAAGAACACGTCCACGTAGTTTTTCAAAGGCTTGTAAGGTGAGGCGCTCATCTAACATATAACTCAACTCCGCACAGTTGATTCAGACGATGTTGCTGCTATTTTTCGCTGTCCTATCACATCCTGTAATTGTGTTGCCGCTAAATTCGCCGCCAACGCACCAATATTACCAGCTCCTTGCATTAACAATACATCATTTCCACCTAAAATTTCAGCCAGTACTGACGTTAATTGATCGTTATTTTCAATCAAAATAGCATTCGTTTTGCCTTCATCATGCATTTTTTGCACTAATGATTTACTATCAGCACCCACGATAGGCGCCTCACCCGCCGGATAGACTTCCAACAAAATGAGCGTATCCACTTTAGAAAGCACATCACAAAAATCGTCAAATAAATCTCGGGTACGTGTATAACGATGCGGTTGATAAACCATGACCAAACGTCTATCTGGCCAACTTTCACGAGCAGCTTGCAACGTAGCCGCTACTTCTCGTGGATGATGACCATAATCATCAATTAAAGTCACTGCACCTTTTTCTGCAAGTGGGAAATGACCATAAATTTGGAAACGCCGTCCAATACCTTCAAACTTTGCCAATGCACGCACAATGGCGTCATCTGAAATTTTTAACTCTGTTGCAATTGCAATCGCAGCAAGTGCATTTAAAACATTATGCTTACCCGGTAAATTTAATGTAATACATAAAGACGCAAACCCACGAGGCCGTTCCACAGTAAAGTGCGTTTTTGTGCCCGTTTGCGAAATGGACGTCGCTCGAAAGCTTGCATCTGCACTGAATCCATAGGTTAACAATGGACGTGACACTTCCGGTAGAATTTCACGAACAACCGGATCATCTACACATAAAACCGCTAGACCATAAAATGGCAAGCGATGCAAAAATTCAATAAAAGCCTGCCGCAACTCAGAAAAATCATTGTTGTAGGTGCCCATATGATCGGCATCAATATTCGTCACCACTGAAATCATTGGTTTTAGGTAGAGAAATGACGCATCACTTTCATCTGCTTCCGCTACTAAATAACGCCCTTGCCCTAAACCAGCATTACTACCAACACTATTTAAACGCCCCCCAATCACAAACGTGGGATCAACGCCATCTTCTGCTAAAATACTCGTCACCAAGCTGGTTGTTGTTGTTTTACCATGCGTACCTGCAATAGCAATACCATAGCGAAAACGCATTAACTCACCCAGCATTTCTGCACGAGGCACAATAGGTATATGTGCTTGACTTGCTGCAGCTAACTCAACATTAGTCATATCAACTGCCGAAGAACGCACAACAACATCCGCATTTTTGATATAACTTGCATCATGTCCCGTATAAATTTCTGCACCAACAGAGCGTAATCGCTTAGTTAACGCATTATCTGCCAAATCAGAGCCTGATACTTTATACCCTTCGCTGAGTAACACTTCAGCAATGCCCGCCATGCCGACACCCCCGACACCGACAAAATGCACATGCTTAATACGGCCCATCTCAAATGTCCAATTCAATGGCAAACCTCCTCACAAATTTCTGAAACTTTTGTTGTTGCATCTATCTTGCGTAACCTATAGGCATCTTGCGCCATTTCGAGACGTTTAGCCGGTGCCGCAGATAACTGCTTTATCATATCAATCAGTTTTTCTTCCGTTAATGCGACTTGCTGAATCAATATAGCCGCATTATGTTTTACTAAGTAATTCGCATTAGCCGTTTGATGATCATCCACCGCATAAGGATAAGGCACTAAAATAGCCCCCAACCCTACTGCGCATAATTCAGATACTGTTAAAGCACCTGCTCGGCATAAAATAATATCCGCCCAAGCATAGGCATCCCCCATCTCAGCAATAAACGGCACAACTTTCGCTGTCACACCCGCTGCTGCATATGCATTCACTGTTTGTTCAAAATGCTTTTCACCGGTTTGATGATAAACATCCGGTCTGTCTGTTATTGGTAGCTTTGCTAATACGTTGGGTAACAAATCATTAATTGCATGCGCTCCTAAACTGCCGCCTACCACCAACAGCCGTAGCGGTTGGTCACGCCCTTGAAAACGACTATCTGGCGATGCTAGCGCTGCAATTTCACGTCGGACCGGATTCCCCGTCGTTACAATATTACGTTGAGAAGAGAATGTATCAGGAAAACCTTCAAGCACTCTAGCAGCAATACGGGCTAACCATTTATTCGTCAGCCCTGGTTTTGCATTTTGTTCATGCACTATCAATGGTCGACGCAATAACCAACTTGCAATACCACCTGGACCGCTGACAAAACCACCCATACCCAATACCACATCAGGCTGAAGTCGGTGAATAATACGCAGTGATTGCGCTATTGCCAACAATAAACGAAACGGCGCGAGCAAAACATCTTTGACCCCTTTACCACGCAACCCACTAATAGAGATAAAATGCAACGGCAACCCCGCCTCAGGAACTAAGCGCGACTCCAGCCCTTTACGGGTTCCCAGCCAGTGCACATCAACACCTTGTTCACGTAACTGCTTGGCAACAGCAAGCCCTGGAAAAACATGTCCTCCAGTGCCACCAGCCATAATGATAACTTTCTGTAACTTTGCCATTAACGCAACCCTAGCAATAACATGCGATTCTCATAATCAACACGCAGCAAAATAGCGATTGTAATACAATTGACCAGCATACTACTACCACCATAGCTCATAAAAGGCAACGTTAAGCCTTTCGTTGGCAATAAACCCGAATTTACTCCCATACTGACAGCGAATTGAATGGCTATCCATAAACCAAACCCATAGGCAACATAACCAGAAAAGTGCTGGCCTAGCCGTTGCGCCTGCCTGCCCATAGCAAAAATACGGATAACTAAAAAGGTAAATAGCCCAATAACAACAAGCATACCTATTAAACCAAGCTCCTCGGCAATGACGGCAAATAGAAAATCGGTATGCGCTTCCGGCAAATAAAATTGCTTTTGGATGCTTTGGCCTAGTCCTACTCCAAGCCAACCACCTCGCCCAAAAGCGATCAATGACTGTGTCAATTGATAACCGCTATTATAGGGATGCGCCCAAGGATCTAAAAAAGTCGTTAATCGCAATAATCGATAAGGTGCAGAAATAGCAAGAATACCCGACCCAACCAACACAACCCCTAACAAAATAGTAAAATAACGTAACCGCATTCCAGCCAAAAACATCATGCCTAACACCGTTGTCATCATAACAACAGCAGCACCAAAATCAGGCTCTTTCAATAGCAATAGTACTGCTACACCCAACACCGCCATTGGTTTAAGAAATCCTAAAAAAGTCATCTGAATATCAGCGTTATAACGTAATAAATAACTCGCCATATAAATCACAAAAACAAACTTAGCAATATCAGAAACTTGTACACCAATAAACCCAAGCCCTATCCACCGCATACTGCCGTTAACAGAATGCCCAATACCCGGAAATAATACCAATGCCAGCAGGAATAGCGCGCCTAACAGCATTATCCCGCTGATTTTTTCCCAAAAAGCCATATCAAATTGAATAACAACGCTGCCTAGCACAATTCCAAAAATTAAAAAAATGAGTTGCTTATAAAAAAAATAGAAAGGCTGATGTAATTGATGATCCGAAACAACAATTGACGCCGAGGCTACCATTAACAGACCAAGCATGATTAAGCTTAATACTGTCGCAATAAACCAACGATCGTAAGGAGGCGGTGGCGTCATGATCCGACGCGACACACCCAAATTCAGCACCACAGGCCGTAGTTTCATTTCAGTCCTTGAACAACCTCGGTAAAGACCTTGCCACGATGTTCAAAATTATTAAACATATCAAAACTTGCACAAGCTGGGGACAGTAAAACACTATCACCCGGTTCAGCAACATTGTCAGCAATGCTAACGGCTTCGTCCATGCTATTAGCGAAACAAATATCGACGCGATCATTTAACACATCCGCCAAAATGGGTGCGGCTTCGCCAATTAAAATGACTGTTCTAGCATATTTTGCAATGGCTGGGACTAGCGGTGCAAAATCCGCATTTTTACCAACACCACCTGCAATTAAAATTAATTTTCCGGTAATTTCTGGACCCAACCCATCAATCGCCGCCAAGGTTGCGCCCACATTCGTACCTTTAGAGTCATTATACCAAGATACATTTTTACGTTCACATACTAACTGGCAACGGTGTTCCAGCCCTTTAAACTCAATCAATGTCTCGATCATCGGCTCCATCGGCAAACCAAAGCCATAACCAATCGCCAAGGCAGCCAATGCATTCGCCTGATAATGCCGGCCTAACACAGGCAATTCACGTACGGGCATTAACAGTTGATCTTCAAAAGCCAAATAAAATTCGCCATTTTTATTTAACAACCCAAACTCATCCGGGCCTGGTCTTTTTAAGGTAAAATGCAACTTGCGTTCAATCTGTTGATCATCCACTTCTGTCGCAGGGTCGTCACGATTACATACAGCTACCTGACAGTGCGAATACACGCGATGCTTAGCTAAACGATAATCCTGTAATGTCCCATAACGATCCATATGATCAGGCGTCACGTTTAAAATCGTCGCAACTTTGGGTGCTAGGGAGTATGTTGTCTCTAATTGAAAACTCGACAACTCCAATACATACACATCGGGATCGGGCGTTGTTAGCAAATCTAACGCAGGCACCCCCAAGTTCCCGCCGACCTGCGTACGCAACCCGGCCATCTTCGCCATTTCTCCAACCAACGTAGTTACCGTACTTTTTGCATTCGTCCCCGTGATAGCAATAACAGGCGCTTTTACGACTTCCGCAAATAACTCAATATCACCCACAACGGATGTGCCACGGGAAATTTGTCGTGCAATAGCAGGCTCTTGAATAGAGATACCGGGACTCACAATAAGCTTAACCGCCTTGTCTAGCAAACCATTATCCAAGCGACCTAATACTGTCTCTATATTGGGATAAATCTGCTGAAAATGCGCCAAATTAGGTGGATTAGCACGCGTATCTGCAACCGCAATAGGGATTTGTTGCTGCGTTAAATAGCGCGCACACGACATTGCTGTCGCCCCTAATCCAACAATAACATGTAAATCTTGAGACATAGTTTTTATTCCATTAACGCAGTTTTAATGTAGCTAAACCACATAATACTAACACAAAAGTAATAATCCAGAATCTAACAATCACACGCGGTTCTGGCCATCCTTTCAATTCAAAATGATGATGAATGGGCGCCATACGAAAAATCCGCTTACCGGTTAATTTAAATGAAGCCACTTGCAAAATTACAGACACTGTTTCTAATACGAAAACACCACCCATCAATAACAATACCAGCTCTTGGCGCACAATAACGGCTAAAATTCCTAAAGCAGCACCAAGCGATAATGCGCCCACATCCCCCATAAAAACTTGCGCCGGATAGGTATTAAACCATAAGAAGCCTAAACCAGCGCCGACAAGCGAACCACAAAATACCACAACTTCACCTACGCCAGGCACATAAGGAATCGCCAAATAACTAGCGAAATGACTATTACCTGTGGCATAGGCAAAAATAGCTAAAGCACCCGCCACCATCACCGCTGGCAAAATAGCAAGACCATCTAAACCATCTGTTAAATTCACTGCATTACTGGTTCCCACAATGACAAAATAGGTAAAAACAATAAAAAAAGGCCCCATGGGTAACAACATATGCTTGAAAAACGGGAAAACAAGCTGTGTTTCAACGGGTAAGTGCGCCGTAAAATAGAGATAACATGCCGCTCCCAAGGCTAAAACAGATTGAAAAAAATATTTGCGCCGAGCAGACAACCCTTTACTATTTTTCAAAAATAATTTGAGGTAATCATCCCACCAACCAATAGCACCAAAACCCAGCGTCACTACTAACACTAGCCAAACATAGCGATTGGATAAATCACTCCAGAGCAACGTGCTAAGCGTAATAGCAACCAATACCAAAGCACCTCCCATGGTAGGCGTGCCTGCTTTAGATAAATGGCTTTGTGGTCCATCATTGCGGATAAATTGCCCTACATGGTGCTGACTTAAACGTCGAATCATGGTGGGTCCCACCAATAACGCCACTATTAACGATGTCAACGTCCCTAAAATAGCTCGCAACGTCAGGTATTGAAAAACGTGAAACACATGGAAGTATTTCGCTAAATATTCACTCAGCCATAATAACATTCATTTTCTCCAAAAACGGGGGCCAATTGGCCCCCAATAATCCTAAACAGACAAATTTTGTTGTACTTTTTCTATATCACTAAAAGGTATTTTTGTATCACCAATCTGCTGGTAAGTTTCAGCACCCTTACCCGCCACCAAAATACAATCACCGGGCTTAGCACATTGTATAATTTCTTGAATCGCTTTAGAACGATCATGTTGCACAATTATTTTATCAGGCTGTGCAAATCCCTGCATAATATCTGCTACTATCACTTGGGATGACTCATATCGAGGATTATCATCCGTCACAATGACATGATCCGCATATTGTTCAGCAATCTTTGCCATCATTGGCCTTTTACCTTTATCCCTATCACCCCCACAACCAAAAATACAATATAAATCCCCTTGGCAGTGCTGCTTTAACGCAATCAGCACTTTTTCTAAGGCATCTGGCGTATGAGCATAATCCACAATCACTAACGGTTGCGCTTGACCGCCAAATGTTTGCATACGTCCTGAGACAGGCTGCACGTTTGCAAGGCTCGCAAGCGCCGCTTTAAACGGCACATCCAGCAAACACAGCGTCGTTAATATCGCTAACATATTACTAAGATTAAAAAGACCTATTAATTGCGTCTGCAATTCACCCACACCCCACGGCGTATGAACTTCTGCACACAGTCCCACCCCATCCAACTGCACCTGACCCGCATAAATCAATGGCACACCCACTGCAGATGTTGGTTTCAAACTGTATGCATATGTTTTTTTATGCCCTCTTAGCGACTCTACTAATGTTTTACCAAAAGGGTCATCCACATTAATCACCGCATATTGTAGCAATGCATTATCAAACAATCGTCGTTTAGCGGCACCATAAGCTGCCATATCACCGTGATAATCCAAATGATCGCGCGTCAGATTAGTAAAAATAGCCACTTCAAAAGGGACACTATCCACACGCCCTTGATCAAGGCTATGTGATGACACTTCCATACCCACAGTCGTTGCACCTTGCTGCAAGAAATTAGCAAACAAGGCTTGTAATGTTAACGCATCGGGGGTAGTTAAACTGCTTGGTTTGATTTGACCAAATAGACCATTTCCAATGGTGCCAATGATGCCGCACACAGCACCGAGTTGATGTAAAGCACTCGCAAGAAAATGCGAGCAAGATGTTTTACCATTAGTACCTGTAATACCGACAATACGTAATTTCTCTGCTGGATTCCCATAAAAATTGGCTGCAATACGACCAAGACAATGATGTAAATTTTTGATAGGAAAAATTGGCACACCCTGCTGAAAAAATGGTTGATCTCCGTGAGACGTTGCCTCCGCCACAACAGCAGTGACACCTTTCGCAATCACATCAGCAATAAATTGTCGGCCATCCAGATGAGTACCTTGGCAGGCAAAAAACACATCGCCTGGTTTAGCTGAACGGCTATCAAGAACGAGTCCAGTGATATCTCGATCACATGATGCAGAAACATCACAAAAAGAATGTAACAACGTAGATAACTTCATAGGCGCCGTCAGCTATTGTAGCCCGTATGGAGCGCAGCATAATACGGGATTTTGTGCATACCATCCCGTATTACGCTGCGCTCCATACGGGCTACATGACATCGGTGTTATGCCGAATTCGGCACTGCTTTTTTCTCTAATGCTTCCATATCGTCAGGTGGAACATTCAGTATCCGTAATGTTCCTTCCATAATTTTTTCAAAGATAGGCGCTGAAACAAAACTCGCATAATAATGCTTACCTCTGGGATCATGAATCACCACAGCCACAATAAGCCGTGGATTCGTCACAGGTGCGATACCAACAAAAGTGGATGTATAACGATGCTTTTGATACCCATGCACACCTGCCATCAACGCTGTTCCGGTTTTACCAGCAATGCGATAGCCTGGCACACGAGCTAATTCACCTGTTGCGCCTTTGCCAGTTGTGACTGTTTCAAGTAATGCCAGCATTTGTTTTGCAATACGCGGTTCAATTACTCGTTCACCCATAGGCTCTTTATCAACTTTTAATAATGATACCGGCAACTTCATCCCATTATTAGCAAAAACAGAATACGCCTGTGCTAATTGCAGTGGGGTTACTGAAACTCCATAACCAAATGATAATGTGGCCACGGTAAACGGCGCCCAACGCGGATGATTGACTAAAGAACCCGCTTGCTCACCAGGGAACCCAATGTTTGTTGTTTCGCCAAACCCAATGCGGTGTAAAAAGCCCCACAACTGTGTTGGCGGCATAGAAAGAACAATCTTAGTCGTACCGATGTTACTTGATAACTGCAGAATTTGTGCAACATTAATTTTGCCATTATTGTGTTCATCGCGAACCAAATGATGATCGACTCGCATCCAGCCAGGATGGGTATCAATCACCGTATTAGGGTCAAGACCACCTTCCAGTGCACTGGCAATACTAAACGCTTTCATAGTTGAACCAGGTTCAAATGAATCCGTTACAGCTCTATTTCGATAAACTTCACTTTGGTGTACTAAACGATTATTTGGATTAAAAGAGGGTTGATTAACCATTGCTAAAATTTCGCCGGTTTTTGTATCTAAAACCACAACTGAGCCAGAGGTTGCTGCATTAACTTTCATGCCATCCAGTAATTCACGATAAGCAAGATATTGGATGCGACGATCAATACTAAGCTTTAAATCTTTACCAGGTATTTGCTCTTGCAGGGTTTTTAACTCTGTCACTGTTCGTCCAAGCCGGTCTTTAATGACAGACTTTTTCCCTGATACACCGGCCAACCACCGATCATAAACTAATTCCAATCCTTCTTGGCCTTTATCATCAATATTGGTGAGCCCAATAACATGTGCAGCTACTTCACCCTCCGGATAGTAACGTTTATATTCTTCCTGTAAGTACAGCCCTGGTTGTTTCTGTTTTGCAATATTTGCCGCGATTTCAGGCGCGACACTGCGTTTAAGATACAAAAACTCTCGATGCTTTGTTTTTGCGTGTTGAATCAAGGAAAGCAACTCTACTGGGTGCATCGTCAGCGCTTCTGCAAGAAACGTTATATTGCCTGGGCTTGCTATAAAATCCCGTGGATTTACCCAAACAGAATAGACAGAGGTACTTACCGCTAGTGGATAACCATTTCTATCAACAATCATGCCACGAAATGCTGGCGCATTCAGTGTACGCACAACGCGCGCATTACCTTCATGCTGCAAAAAAACCTGTTTTAGAATCGTCAAATCGACAACGCGAACAACCAATCCAAAGATCACAAATAGAATAATTGTGATTAAAAAATAAAAACGCCACGGGATAAAAAAAACATTGGTTCTAGATTTCACGCGTCATATCAATCCTAATATTAGGAACGTGTAAATACTTATTCAGCAACAACCACGACTGACTTACCTGCTGGAAAAACCATATTTAGTTTATCTTCGGCAATTTGTTGAACACGCGCCTGCATCATCCATGTGCTCTTTTCAAGTAACAACTGCCCCCACTGCACATGCATATGATCACGCTCAACTTGTGTTTGCTGCAAACTAGCATTCAAACCACGCGTTTGGTTAGTCACATACACCATACTCAACGCGGAAGTTATGATAACTAGCATTAAGATAATTATTGAAACCTGAGCTCTTTCCAATAGAAAAGAAACCGCCCAACCGCGAGACAATACACCTTGGTTAAACATGCGAGCTGCTGCATTCATGATAGCTTCTCCGCAATTCGTAAAATAGCACTACGAGCACGTGGATTAAAAGCAATTTCACGCGCACTCGGCTTAATTGCACGACCAAGACGCTTCAATCGTCGCTTATACATCGCTTGTTTTATTGGCATCCCTGCCGGGAAAACATCCCCTTGTTCATGACGTTGAATAAAACGCTTCACTAAACGATCCTCTAATGAATGAAAGCTAATCACTGCCAAACGCCCACCCACTGTTAACGCTTCTAAGCTTTGCGCTAACACCTGTTCCAAATCATCCAATTCTTGATTAACCGCGATACGTATAGCTTGAAAACTACGTGTTGCTGGATGCTTGCCTTTCTGCCAACGAGGTATCGCGGCTGAGACAATTTCAGCGAGCTGCTTCGTTGTTGTCATCGGGGCTTCTTGACGTTTCGCAACAATTGAGCGAGCAATACGACGTGAAAAACGTTCTTCGCCATATTCCCACAACACATTGGCTAGTGTATTTTCTTCAACAGTTGCCAACCATTCAGCTGCATCCATGCCTTGTGAAGAATCCATACGCATATCTAACTTTCCATCACGCATAAAACTAAAACCACGATCTGGATCATCCAATTGTGGTGAGGAAACCCCTAAATCCAAGAGAATTCCATCCACTTTACCGAAACAACCTTCGCGCTCTAGATAGGCTTGCAACGTAGCAAATGAACCATGTGCAATAGAAAAACGCGCGTCTTTTACAAACAGCTTGCGCGCATGCGTAATTGCTTCTGGATCCTTATCGAGTGCAAATAAGCGTCCATGGGTACCCAACTGATTGAGAATAGCTTGCGAATGACCACCACGACCGAAAGTAGCGTCAACGTACATACCACCCGGCTTGATAGCGAGGTTTTCTAATACCTCATCCAGCAATACCGGAAGATGTTTACCTACTTCTTCGTTCATTCGACAAGCCACCATATCAAACCTCTCATCCAGAGAATCACACTATAAGGAGAGCGATTTCACTTCATCTGGCAAATCACCCGCTAAATTGGACTCATCATCCAACCATTCATCGCGACGTTTTTGCCAATGACCATCATCCCACAATTCAAATTTATTGCCTTGTCCAACCAACATCGCACGCTTATTCAAACTTGCATATTCACGCAACAGTGGTGGCAACAAAATGCGACCATGGCCATCGAGTTCAGCCTCAGTGGCGTGACCTATTAACAAGCGTTGAATACGGCGTGCGGCTGGGTTAAAACTTGGCAGTGCTGCCAATTTTCTTTCTATCTCTTCCCAAGCAGCGATAGGATACATCAATAAACAGCGTTCTTCGGTATCAATCGTCAACACGATGCAACCACGACTGTCTTGTTGCAGACGATCGCGATAGCGAGTAGGCATCACCATCCTACCCTTTTCATCTATGTTTACGCCGTTGACACCTCTATACACAGTTATGTCTCCGTCGAAGCCTCGGGAAAGTTACACTATTCTGTATGACTAATATACCACTATTTCCCACAATACACCACTTTTTACCACAAAAGTTTTCCGTAGTCGCTTGATTATATGAGAGCTTCCCACTTAGGGCTTCTACTAATATCACATAGGGTGATTTACGAAAAAAGACAAAATGCAGCAAATAGAAAAAAGAAGAGTCAGCCAATAAGCCGGGTTCTGTCATGGACAGTCATTTATCTGGGATGTTTGTCACCAAACACCTCAAGCAACCTACCCGAGCTAAGTGTGGGTCACACCGTATGAATACCGAAGTATTCACGTAAGCTCCTATTTGGTCTTGCTCCGAGTGGGGTTTTCCTTGCCACAACTGTTACCAATTGCGCGGTGCGCTCTTACCGCACCTTTTCACCCTTACCGATTATTTTGCAATAACAGGCGGTTTATTTTCTGTGGCACTTTCCGTAGGCTTTCACCTCCCAGGCGTTACCTGGCACTTTACCCTGCGGAGCCCGGACTTTCCTCCATCTCACACCTAAATCAACATCTTGCAATGTTGATTTAGACACGAAACAGCGACTGTCTCGGCCAACTCAAGGCGTAGAATAGCCTATTTCAGTAAATTTGAGTAGGATTTTATCTCGAAAACAACAGATCCTAGATTATCAAATGGCCTGTGGTAGGATAATAGAAAAGTACCAAGGAGAAACCTTATGACAACTTACATGAGAAAAGCAAAACCAATGCTACTTCCAAAAATTGGTTTTTTCCTTATTTTATTAGCACTCAGCGTTAACGCCTGCGAAGCAAGAGTTGCTGTTGGCGTTGGTCTAAATTTTGGCGCTCCCGCTTATGCACCAGCCCCTGTTTACTATGGACCACCACCCAGGGGTTACTATGGTCCAGCACCTGAGTATTATGAGGAACCCATAGAGGATGTTGAATGGGTACCACGCCACTTCGAAGATGGTTACTGGGTTCCTGGGCGCTATGTGGAATATGTGATTAACCCACCAGGACCTGATTTTATGTGGGTTAAAGGTCACTGGGACAACTATCATCATTGGCATCATGGGTATTGGCATCAATACTAACGTACCTTTCGTGAACGGACACGAGGGGCTTATTGATTGTTTGAGGATATTAGGTATTTTTAAGACGCAATGCCAACTCATACACATCATTTTTTTTCTGGCCAGTGATTTTACTAGCCAGTTCAACAGCTTGTTTTAGCGGTAAATCAGCTAATAAAATCTGTAAAATCCGCTGCATTTCTTGCTCCATATCATCAGAAACAGTTTGCAAACCAGCAACAATCACGACAAATTCACCTCGTTGCTGATTCGCATCCGCCAACACCCATGGAATCAATTGGCCCAGCGCATCAGACTTAATCGTTTCAAATAATTTCGTGATTTCTCGCGCAAGCACAACTTGTCTATCATCACCAAATACCTGCTGCATTGCCAATAACAAGTCCATAATACGATGCGGGGCTTCGTAAAAAATTATCGTGCGTGATTCATGGCGCAGTTTTTCTAAGCACTGCAAACGCGCTCCGGATTTCGCTGGTAAAAAACCCTCAAAAGTAAATTTATCTGTTGGCAATCCCGCCACACTCAATGCAGCAATAGCAGCACAAGGACCCGGCAATGGCATTACTTTAATACCGGCTACTCTTGCCTCGCGGACTAAATAGTATCCGGGATCACTAATCAACGGCGTTCCTGCATCACTAATTAATGCAATCGATTCACCCTGCTTTAACCGATCAAGAAGCGCTGCTGTTCGTTCACGTTCATTATGTTCGTGCAAAGCAAATAGTGGGGTTTTAATGCCATAATGTTGCAACAAAGGCTGACTATGACGCGTATCTTCAGCAACAATACAATGCACCGATTTTAACGTCTCAATTGCACGAAAGGTTATGTCACCCAAATTACCAATAGGCGTGGCAACAATATATAAAATACCTAAACTATTTATATTCATACGCTGAAATGTTATCTTCTGTTATTCATTAACGTTACACGAAATAGGCATTCTATGAGAAAAACTACCACGCTTCTCTATTGTGCATTACTCAGCAGCCTGCTACTCACTAGCTGCAGCACCACTCACCACATACAACCAATGAGCGGTAATACTCCCTCATCTACACTCGGAAATCCAGAATTTTGGCAAAGTAATACCGAAACAACCTGGGTTAAGCTTCAGCAAACGCCGCTCGATAAACTAATCGCCAGTCAAAATACCTCCGATGCCACTGAAGCCGGCTGGATTAAACTCGCCATTATCAGCAAACGTTATAGCGCGGATACCAAACAATTAGCGCGCGAACTACTCGCATGGCGCAACGAATATTCAGCCCACCCAGGCAATCAATTACTACCAAACGATACGACGCTCAATAGTTTAATGAATAATACACCGCCCAGACATGTTGCTCTCTTACTCCCATTAAGTGGCAAATTTGCCAGCATGGGCAATGCAACACGTAATGGTTTTATGAGCGCCTACAACCAAGAACATGCAAAAACAACCTACCCACAAGATGTTGCCTTTTATGATACCAATAGCAATGCCAACATGACCGCTCTTTATCAAGAAGCCGTCAGTAAAGGTGCTGATATGGTAATCGGACCATTAACCAAAGACGATGTTAAACAACTCACCAGTCAAGGTAGCTTTACAGTACCAACACTCGCATTAAATTATACGGATATTTGGTATGGCTCGTTACCAAAGAATCTTTATCAATTTGGATTATCCCCCAATGATGAAGCCAAACAAGTGGCTGACAAAGCCCGCGAGTCAGGACACACGCACGCCATTATCATTGCTCCACAAACAGAATGGGGACAATCAGTTGCGAAAACACTCTCTTCTCGTTGGGAGTCCGATGGCGGCAAAGTTGCAGACACTTATTTTTTCACCCCAAAATCTAACTTATCAAACGATATACCGGCGTTACTACATATCAATACCAAAGAAGATCGTGAAAAAACACGCGATCAAGACAGCAAGGCTGAGCTAGCACAACAACGACGCCAGGATTTTGACGTTGTTTTCTTATTGGCGCCACCGCAATCAGCTCGTCAAATTGTACCTTTATTACGGTTTTATTATGTCGATAAGACCGCTATCTATTCGACATCCGTCATTTACTCTGGCACGCCACAACCACAAAAAGACATGGATCTCAATGGCGTCACCTTCTGTGAAATCCCCTGGTCACTTGCTCGCTATGGTATTTCATCAGACAGCGCCGGACGGTTGGTTGCCGTTGGTCATGATGCTTATTTGATTAGCAGTGATTTAGCACGGTTTGTAGTCTTACAACAATTCCCACTGTATGGTGCAACAGGTGCTATTACTCTGACACCACAAAATCAGTTTTATCGACGCTTAGCTTGGACACAATTTCATAATGGACAAGCTTAAAACTCAGCAAACAGGACAGCTTGCTGAAAAACAGGCGTGCGATTATTTACAACGACAAGGCTTGCGTTTGATAGAATGCAACTATCGTACGCGAGCCGGTGAAATAGACCTCATCATGCAAGACAAAGAAGATATTGTCTTTATTGAGGTGCGCCTTCGCAATAATCGTCACTTTGGTAGTGGCATTGACAGTATTGATTATTCAAAGCAACAAAAGATCGTAAAAACCGCTATGCATTATCTCTCAGAAAAACAATTACTCGATACAGTAAATTGTCGCTTTGATGTAATTGGCATAAGCTACCGTCAACCCAAGGTAGAAATAGAATGGATCCAAGATGCTTTTTCTACCGACGACTTCTAAGACAACCTCATGACGACAACGATAACTGAACGCTTAAAACATAACTTTAGCGAAAGCATTCAAACCAAAATCAATGCAGCGGATATGATTTCCGATATCCTCGCCATCGCCTGCGAAAAAGTTGTTCAATGCTTGCTAGATGGTCACAAAATCATGAGCTGCGGGAACGGCGGCTCTGCCTGTGATGCAACACGCTTTTCCTCTCAAATGCTCAATCGCTTCAAACACGAGCGACCCAGCTTACCCGCCATTGCCTTAACTGCTGATCTTGCCACCCTGACCTCTATTGCCAATGATTATAGTTACAATGATGTGTTTGCTAAACAAATCAGGGCATTAGGACAGGCAGGTGATATTTTATTGGCCATTTCTACCAGTGGGAATTCAGGCAATATCCTTAACGCCATCAAAGCTGCACATGACAAAAATATGATAGTTATTGCCTTAACTGGCGCAGATGGTGGTAAAATACCCAGCATATTACGTGATGATGATATTGAAGTACGCGTACCGGCAAATGAAGTAGCACGTATCCAAGAAACTCATTTACTCATTATTCACAGTATTTGCGATATCGTCGATTTACAGTTATTTGGCCACGGAGACATTGTTACATGAAAAAAGTTATTGCTTTACTCACCATTACCCTGTCATTGCAGGGCTGCATTTTTGTTGTTGGAGCAGCCGCAGGTGCTGCCGCTGTTTCTGCTGTCTATGATCACAGAAAAATTGAACAAGTCACGCAAGATAACAACATCAACAATAAAGTCATAGATAAAATTAATATGGTTCCTGGATTGAAAGAAGGCACTCATATTAGCGTCACCACATTTAATAATGTCGTGCTACTCGCTGGTGAGTCTACAACGCCAGAGCTGCGCCAACAAGCCGAGGAAGCAGCGCGCACCGTTCCAGATGTGACGCAAGTTTACAATCGCATCATGATTCAAGGTGCTAGCTCATCACTCTCGCGCACCAGTGATTCTTGGATCACAACAAAAATTAAAACCAAAATGCTTGCCACTAAAGGCCTACAATCTGGCTCTATCAAAGTAGTCACCGAAAATGGCACCGTGTATTTAATGGGTGTTGTTAGCAGAGATCAAGCTGATACAACTGCCGAGATTGCACGACAAGTTTCCGGCGTCCAAGAAGTTGTGAAAATTTTTCAATATACAAACTAGTTCAGATCACAGAGCCACGCGCGTTAACAAGCGTCACAAGCATCAAACGCTCCCTCACGGTCGCGGCTCTGATTGAATAAACCAATTTGGATGATATAACCATTCGGTGATCAAATGAAGAAACCACCCATTCTCATGAAATTCGCCTATCCAATATTCATCAGTTGCTTACTGCAAGGCTGTATAACCACGGTCGCCACCAGCGGCGCACAAGCGGCTTATCAACATAAAAGCATACAAGACACCTTACAAAACCAATACATCACGACGCAAGTTGACCGAGAAATCCATTGGAAAACCGACAAATACCAAACCAGCCGCGTTGCAGTCAGTACATTTAATAATATCGTTATCTTAACCGGCCAAGTGCCATCCCAAAAGCTGCATGATGACCTTGTTAGAATCGCCAAGCAAGTGCCTGATGTAAGCGAAGTTTACAACCTGACTACAGTGAATAGCCCCGCTTCTACTTTGACACAGCTGAGCGATTCATGGATTACAACCAAAATCAAAACACAACTCATTGCCGCGAATGAGATTGATCCCGATCAGATTAAAGTCATTACTGAAAATGGTACTGTCATCCTAATTGGTACCGTCTACCCCGATCAAGCAGATATTGCTACAGATATTGCTCGCTCAACTGACGGCGCGCAACATGTCATCAGGATTTTTTCTTACCTGCACCTCAGCAAATCCCCTGTGCATAGTGCGCTAGGATAAAATCAGCAATGAGCACCGAAGACAACGATAAAATTATTGCAGAATTGAAAGCTGAGATTGAAGCACTGCGTACGGTTATTTCCATGACACCGGGAAATGTCTATTGGAAAAACACTGACAACATTTATATGGGCTGCAATAACAATGTTGCGAATCTTCTCAGCTTTTCCTCATTTGAAGATATTGTTGGTAAATCAGCAGCTGATATCATGCCCGCTGAGTTAGCAAAGGAAATTGACCAAACAGATCTTAGTGTTATTTTGAATGGCCAAGAGGTTTGTGTAGAAGAAGTGGGCTATCACGCAGATGGCACCACACCTGCTGTCTACTTATCCAGAAAAGTACCTCTGCATGACCGCAATCAACAAATAAAAGGCATGCTAGGAATTTCTTTTGATATTACTGAACGTAAAAAATTTGAAGAAACATTACGCATAGCAAAAGAAAAAGCGGAAGCCGCCAATCGCGCCAAGTCACAATTTCTCGCCATGATTAGTCATGAGCTACGCACACCACTCACCAGCATTCTTGGATTTGCCAACCTGTTAGAAAGCGCTTTACCCCAACACGAAAAACAAGAATACATTAAACATATTGCCAATTCGGGCGCCTACTTACTGTCATTGATTAACAGCGTTCTTGATTATAACAAGCTTGAGAATAATAAATTTGAACTCACACAACTGCCATTTAATCTCAAAGAATTAATTGAAAGCGTCATTAATATGTTAAGTAGCAATGCCAAATTAAAAAACTTACCACTTATTTTTGGGTTCCCCGACAACATCCCGCAACAAATGATAGGAAATAGCCGCGCATTACGACAAATATTGATTAATTTAATTGGCAACGCCATTAAATTCACTGAAAAAGGCCAGGTGACTGTGAGTATTCACTTACTTAAACAGACAGAAGATCACATCAATGTGCAAATTATTGTAACTGATACTGGCGTTGGCATCCCAAGTAATGAACAACAGTATATATTTAAACGTTTTTATCAACTTGGCAATGTCTATACTCGCAATGCCAGCCTCACTGGCACCGGCCTCGGTTTAGCGATTGTTAAAAAATTAATAAAATTATTAAAAGGAAAAATCACCGTCGAATCCAAGGTTAATCAAGGCAGTACATTTACGGTTACCTTACCTTTTCAATTAAATTTACATACCTCGCTCCCCTGGTTACCTTATGCAAGCAATGTTAAAATTCTTGTTATACAAGACAAAATTTTACGAAATAATATTCATACGATGCTTGAAAATACAATGTATGATACCAGCTCAAGCAAAGAAGCCATTAGCACGCTCTTATCAGCGCACCGTAGTTTACAACACTACGATATTGTTCTCATTGATGACAATCTTAAATTCGCCGACCCAGATAATTTATTTAAAAATATACGCCAACAAAATCAGCTGCAGCAACCACTATTGATTTTATTAACATCCGAATCAACCGCAACAAACTCGCTATTTTCTGAAATCCAACTTCAGCCAGACTCAACGGATATTATTGCCTTTCAGGAAAATCTGCGACTAGCGTGGGAAAACTGGTTGGCTAATTCCGGAAAATTCATTGGTCCTTCTCAAAATACTAGAAACCCCTATGTTTTACTCATTGAAGATAACCAGCTTATTCAAATCATTCATACACACATGCTAGAAGAATTAGGCTGCAAAGTGGATGTAACGGATTCTGCAAACGATGCATTGAATATGCTACCCAACCAATATGATATGTTATTTGTCGATATTGGCTTACCGGATATTGCGGGATTCGAATTGATTCAAAAAATCAGACAGCAACATAGTGGCTATACACAAATGCCGATTGTTGTTTTAACTGGCTATTCAGAAGATGAAGAACGTGACAGATGTTTGCGGGTAGGTGCCAATGAAGTGGCAATTAAGCCAGTCAGCAAAGACACCTTACAAAACATCATTGATCGTTATATTATCCGGAATTAAAACTATTAGTTTTCAACAACAGATGGCCGAAGCCCAGGTGAGCGTATCTGGCTAGTAGAAGCACTGGTGCTGGTAGCGCTACCCGCCGCAACATGAGCACCCTGCTGTGAAATCTGGGGTTTAAATAAAGCTGCGCGTCGCAACTGCTGCTTGGCTTCCTGATAAGCAGCCAAATTCATGGCGACATCTACTTTCTTTTCGAGAACTGCTGCT
>JABDGK010000036.1 GCA_013286085.1 Gammaproteobacteria bacterium
CGCAGGCTGATGTGGCATTAGCCATGAATACAGGAACACAAGCTGCAAAAGAAGCAGGTAATTTAGTTGATCTTGATTCTAATCCAACAAAACTAATAGAAATTGTTGAGATCGGAAAACAATTATTAATGACCCGCGGTGCATTAACGACTTTCAGTATTGCTAATGATGTCGCGAAGTATTTTGCTATTATTCCCGCTGCCTTTGTGAGTACGTATCCCGCATTACATGTTTTGAATATAATGCATTTAAAAACACCGTCGAGCGCAATACTCTCGGCAGTCATATTTAATGCGCTGATCATTATCTTTCTTATTCCGTTGGCTTTACGTGGTGTTACTTATCGACGTGTTTCTGCCGCACAGTTACTGCAAACGCATGTGATTGTTTATGGTATCGGTGGCATCATTGTGCCATTTTTTGGAATTAAATTGGTGGATATGTTGTTGTCTTGGGTGGGCTTGGTATTTTAGGAGTGACGGATGTTGATGGAAGTTGCTAAACAAGTTAGAACAGCCATATTGCTTGTGATTTTCTTTTCAATCATCACAGGGTTTCTTTATCCTGTTGTTGTGACGAGTGTAGCACAGAATTTATTTTCTTGGCGCGCTAATGGTAGTTTATTATTATCACAAGATAAGCGTTTCATTGGCTCAGCATTAATTGGGCAGTTGTTTACGGAGCCTAAATATTTTTGGGGACGACCATCGGCAACGACGCCTTTTTCATATAATGCAGCGTCTTCTGGCAGTGATAATTTTGGTCCTAGGAATCCTGATCTGATAGCGATAGTAAAAAATCGTTGTAATGAATTACATAAAGTAGATTCCAAAAATGCGAATTTAATCCCTGTTGATTTAGTAACAGCATCAGCAAGCGGATTGGATCCTGATATCAGTCCACTCGCAGCGCAGTATCAAATTAACCGCATCGCAAAAGCCCGTAACTTACCAGCTACAAAAATAGCTGAAATCGTTGCAAGTGCAACCAAGAATCGAGTATGGCATGTGTTAGGTGAACCAACAGTGAATGTTTTGCAATTAAATATTGCATTAAATGCGTTGGAAAAAAACTTACATCATAAGGTGCAATAATGCCAGATCGTCGCCCTAGCCCAGAAAAATTGCTTGCGCAGATAAAAGATGAAGAAAGGACGCGCGGCAAATTAAAAATATATTTAGGCGCAGCCCCCGGCGTTGGTAAAACATATACCATGCTGCAAGACGCTATTGCGAAGCGCGAACAAGGTTTAGACGTCATGGCGGGCGTTGTTGAATCACATGGTCGTAAAGAAATTGATGCCATGTTACAACATTTCGAAATCTTGCCACGATGTATAGTGGATTATCATGACAAACCTATGTTGGAATTTGATTTAGATTCAGCGCTTATTCGCCATCCCAGTATGATTTTGATAGATGAAATGGCACATACCAATGTGCCGGGTTTGCGTCATGCCAAACGTTGGCAAGATATTAAAGAATTAGTAGATCGCGGTATTGATGTTTCAACAACGTTAAATGTGCAACATATTGAAAGTTTAAATGACATTATTGCACAAATCATTGGTATACGTGTGCGCGAAACTGTACCTGATTCTATGCTTGTTTTGGCAGATATGATTGAGCTGATTGATTTGTCCCCAGATGATTTATTAAAACGTTTGCAAGAAGGCAAAGTGTATATCCCAGCTCAAGCTGAATTAGCGACACAATATTTTTTTCGCAAAGGGAATTTAATTGCATTACGTGAGCTTGCATTACGATTTACTGCAGAACGTGTGGATGAGCAAGTACTGAGGCATCGCCAAGGTGAAGGCATTATACAAACATGGCCGACAGTAGAAAGATTGTTGGTTTGTGTTGGGAATAATGAAGGCTCTAGTAAAGTGATTCGTGCAGCAAGACGCATGGCGACTGGATTACATGCGGCATGGATTGCGGTGCATGTGGAAGGACTGCATAGTCGGATTTCGAATGAGCAGCGCAATCAAGCTATCCGTAATTTGCGTTTAGCTGAACAATTAGGAGCGGAAACCCGAATTTTAACTGGTTTTGATATTGTTAAAGAAATTATACAGTTTGCAAGGCATCATAATGTCACCAAAATTGTTATTGGCAAGCGCTTACATTCGCGCTGGTACGAGCTATTTTGGCGTAGTCTATCCTATGAGTTGATTCGGCATAGCGGTGAAATTGATGTGTATATTATTCATAGCGATGAGAAAGATACTGCGCCAGTGACACCAACGTTTGTTAAACCAAAAAAATCATTTGTCGGTTATGCAGTTGCTGTTGGTGTAACAGCGGCTGCATCTATCATTAATTTGTTTTTGTATCCTTATGTTGGTCATGAGGGCCTAAGTAACTTAATTATGATTTATCTGATGGGCGTTGTGATAGTTGCGCTTTATGGGCAGCTTGGTCCATCGATCTTAACGTCGATTTTGAGTGCATTCAGTTACACTTATTTGTTTGTGCCGCCGCAATTTACTCATTCTATAATTGATATTCAGTATGTGTTAACGTTTGTGATGATGGCAATGGTCGCACAGATCATTAGTCATTTAACCATTTTAAATAGGCAACAGATGCAATTAGCTTATTTAGGCGAACAAAGAACCGCAGCATTGCATGTATTAACACGCCAATTAGCCAGTACGCGGGGTACGAGCCAATTATTATCTATTGCAATTCGCTATATTTCAGAAGTTTTTGATAGCGAGGTTGCTGCACTCTTATCAGAAAATAATGAGCTCAAAGTTCACTCTTCTTCTTCCACTAAAAAAATACTGAATGCTAAAGAATTGGGTGTTGCTCAATGGGTGTATGACCTAGGTCAAATTGCGGGATTGGGCACAGATACATTACCATTCAATGATTCTTTGTATGTGCCATTGCATGGGTCACTCGGCACAGTCGGTGTTTTAAAAATTCGCCCACGCCAATCGGAATTATTATTGATCCCTGAACAGTTACACCTTTTAGAAGCGTGTACTAATCAGACAGCATTAGCATTAGAAGTAGATCGATTACAAGAAAAAGCCAGTGAGACTGAAATTGCGATTGAAACTGAGCGACTACGAGCCGCATTATTTAATTCATTATCGCATGAATTGCAAAATCCTTTGGCGATGATTGTCAGGATTATTAATAAGCTGACTAAAAAAAATAGCCCTCTTGATGAAGATGAGAAGCAACAGTCTGTTAGAAGTCTTTATCATGAGGCGGAACGATTAAACCGCTTAATTAATAATTTACTTCAAATTACGCAATTAGAAGAAGGAAAAGTCAGCTTACATAACAATCTTTATGCGATTGATGAAATAATTCAATCCACATTGAATCGGCTCGAGAAAAAGTTAAAAAATAGAGAATGTATTCAAAAAATAGCACCTAATTTGCCGTTAGTTGCTTTTGATAAAGTGTTAATGGAGCAAGTATTTGTAAATTTGATTGAAAATGCAATTTTATATACGCCACCTGATACACCCATTGAAATTTCGGCAGTCTATGAAGGGGATCATGTGCTTTTTTCTATTGCGGATAGAGGTCCCGGTTTGTTGATGACTGATATAAAAAAAATATTCGAAAAATTTTATCGGGGTGAGAAGCCAACCAAAAAAAGCGGTGCAGGATTAGGGTTATCAGTTTGCCAAAGCATTATTAAAGCGCATGGCGGTAAAATCTGGGCTGAAAATAGAGTAGATGGCGGCGCTATTTTTTATTTTACATTACCAATTACATGAAGCCAAAACAATTAACTTTTAGTTATTAAGGCAGAATATGCATTCACTAAACTTCCAGGTTAGAAATGATAGCCATTATTATCAGAATATTACCGCTGAACTTTTTAATCTTATTTATAATCAGGCCATGCCTGCTATTGCAGGTAGTTTAATTGTCGCGAGTTGTTTAGTGTTCGGTTTGCATAATGTTGTTTCAGCACATCTGTTATATGGTTGGTATACCTTAATGATAGTTGTAACCATTACGCGTTATGCTTTTGTTAAAATGTATTTACGTAAGCAGCGCTCAATGGAAAATAGTATTTTGTGGGGAAAAATCTTTATATGTATGTTGGCATTTGCTGGGGTAAGCTGGTCATTAGCTGGGACATTAATTATTCCAGAGAGTAGTATTCATCAGACTTTTATCGCGACTTCATTGGCGGGTGTTGCAGCTGGGGCTATTCCATTTTTTTCAGGTAGTCGAGCTGCTTGTTTTGTGTTTATTATACCTGTGCTGCTTCCATTTGCAATGTGGTCATTTTTACACGCCGATACACCTCACCAGCTTTTAGGTTTTTTGACAATCTTATATATGGGTTTATTACTTATTGCCTGTTTTAGAACACATAAAGCCGTTTATAATGCCATAAAACTTAAATTTCAAAATGATGAGTTAGTGAAGAATTTGAGATTAACGAAAAGTACATTGGAAAAAATGAATGGTGAACTACAAAACGAGGTGAATGATCGTAAATACGCAGAAAAATTATTACGTGAGAGCGAAGAGCAATATCGATTGGTGACGGATGCATTGCCGGTGTTGATTTCTTATTTAGATATGAACTTACATTATCGTTTTATTAACAAAGCACATGCTGATTGGTTCGGTATGCCTTTAAATAAAATTTCTGGAAAGTCTATTAAAGCAGTTCTGGGGCATTCTATTTTTGAAATTTTTGATGAACATATCAAAAAATTACGTTCTCAAGATACAGTGAATTTTGAAACTATTATGCATTTTCATCATGATGATGAACGTTATGTTAGTGTGACCCTTATTCCACATATTAAAGAAGGTGTCATGGAAGGATTTTTTTCATTGATTAATGATACGACGCCACGGATTAATCACTTGGCAACACATGATTCGCTGACTGATTTACCAAACCGTAGTTTATTTAATGCGAGATTTTTACGTATATTAAATCGTTGCAAGCTGAATCATTCCAAACTGGCGATACTTTTTCTTGATTTGGATCATTTCAAAAATATTAACGATACATTTGGACATGATGTTGGTGATGATTTGTTAATACAAGTTGTCGACCGAGTTAAAAAATCGCTTCGACAGACCGATTTTTTAGCGAGATTGGGCGGTGATGAGTTTACTGTTCTTCTAGAAGATGTAAATAGAGAGGATGTTATTAAAATTGCTGATAAGATTTGTAATGTACTTTCCTATCCTTTTAATTTAAAGGGCAGTGAAACTTTTATTACTGTCAGTATTGGTGTGAGTATCTATCCTGATGACGCGGAAGAGATGTCAATTTTATTGAAAAATGCCGATATGGCTATCTACAGCGCAAAAGAAAAAGGCAGAAATGCAATAGAATTTTATACACAGAGTATGAATGAAAAAATGGTAAAAAGAATGAGTTTAGAAGCTGATTTGCGGTCGGCAATGGAAAAGGACGAGTTATCAATTTATTACCAACCTGTTATGGATATTGCTTCTAATTCGATTATGGGTTTAGAAGCCTTGATACGGTGGCAGCATCCGACATTAGGATTTATAGCGCCAAGTGAATTTATTCCGATTGCTGAAGAATCAGGTCTTATCGTGTCAATTGGTGAATGGGTATTGCGAACTGTCTGTCAGCAAAATATCATTTGGAAAAATACGGCTGATTTCCCAGTTCCTTTGCGAGTGTCAATTAATCTATCGGCGAGACAATTTAGAGAAGCAAATCTAACGACAATCTTTACGTCTATTTTGCAGGATCATAAAGTCAGTGGTAATAATTTAACGCTAGAATTGACCGAAAGTTTAATTATGCATGATATTGATCATAGTATTACAGTACTGAAGTCGCTCAAAGCGTTAGGATTTTGTATTTCTATCGATGATTTTGGTACGGGTTATTCAAGCTTAAATTATTTGCGCCGTTTCCCGATTGATATTCTCAAAATTGATAAATCATTTATTACCGATATTAATGGTAATACAAAAATGACAGATGATTCAGCGGCTATTGTGAATGCGATTATTGCGATGGCGCATAGTTTGCGTATGAAAGTGATTGCAGAGGGTGTTGAAACCATGGAGCAGTATTATTTTCTGAAAGAGAGTAGCTGTGATGAGATACAAGGTTATCTGCTGTCACGTCCTGTTCCCCCTGAAGAAATTGCAGCATTCTTAAAAAATGCTTTTTCAGTCGAAATGTATTTACAACAGCAGCAATCTCTCAAGGGGAATATACCCAGTTAGTGTAATTCAATGATCATCACATGAATAGGATGATTACTGATGTTGGTGTCTGTATGCATTTCGCCGCCAGTTTTTTTCGTCAAGTAATAAGCTTTATTTTTCTCGAGTTTGAGAAGGTGTGATTCACCTTTTGTATTCGTGATTTTTAAAGTGCCTTCGTCAAATGCAATTAGCACACGGTCGCTATCGTGTTTATGCATTTTTAATGCTTGATTCTTTTCTGGAGAAATAACCGTTTCCCAGACAGTCACTTTATCGTTGGAAAATTGCGGTGTGCGGTGAGTGCTCTCTGCATACAGTGTGGATGTGCTTAGCAGGCTGAAAATGCTCACAAGATGAAATAGTTTTTTAATCACTTTATTTTCCCTTTTATAATTCGTAAGATAGTAAATTTAGTCCGCATTATAAAGAAAATACGCAATAAATTGGAGAAAAATATGCTACAAACCTCAAAAATTGAATACTCAGATGGGCATATTGCCTTAGAAGGTTACTGTGCATTAAATAGCAGCAAGCCAGGCAAGAAACCTGTCGTATTGGTTGTGCATGATTGGTCAGGCCGTAATGATTTCGCCTGCCAAAAAGCAGAACAGCTGGCTGAATTAGGTTATGTTGGTTTTGCAGTGGATATGTATGGTAATGGCCAACTTGGTAAAACCGTTGAAGAAAAGCAAGCGCTCATCAAACCCTTAATGGAGGATAGAGCTTTGTTACGCCAACGTATCGTTGCGGCTTACGAAACGGTAGCTAGGCTTGCTGCTGTGAATACGGCGCGTATGGCTGTGATGGGTTTTTGTTTTGGTGGATTATGTGCTTTAGATTTGGCGCGTAGTGGCGTAGACATTAAAGGTGCTGTGAGTTTCCATGGCTTATTGATGCCACCACCTAATCTACCGAATAAAAAAATTCATGCCAAAGTTTTGGCTTTGCATGGTCATGATGATCCGATGGTGCTCCCGGCTCAAGTGGCTGCATTCCAACAAGAAATGACGGCGGCGCATGTCGATTGGCAAGTGCATGTTTATGGTAATGTTCAGCACGCATTTACGAACCCCGTGGCGCATGATCCGACTATGGGGACTGTTTACAATGGGTTAGCAGATAAGCGCTCGTGGGTTAGTATGCGGGAATTCTTTGCGGAGATTTTTCCACAATGACAATCCAAAGATCACTCCCGTATCTTGGTTTTGGTTTGGGCTTGCGCCCTGATCATTATGAAACAATTCTAGCAGAGCGCCCGCCACTCGATTGGTTTGAAATTATTACGGAGAATTATCTCGTTCCCGGCGGCAAGCCTTTGTATTACTTGGATCAGATTCGCGAGCATTATCCGATGGTTATGCATGGCGTCTCGCTTTCTGTGGGTGGCGCTGATCCATTGGATTTGGATTATCTTAAACAAGTCAAAGAATTAATTCATCGTGTTCAGCCAGAATGGATTTCTGATCATCTTTGTTGGACGGGTGTGAATGGCATTAATATGCATGATTTGTTACCGTTACCCTATACCGAAGAAGCCATTCAGCATGTTGTTTCACATATTAATCAAGTGCAAGAATTTTTAGGCCGTCGTATTCTCATTGAAAATGTATCGAGTTATTTAACCTATGCACAATCTGCCATGACAGAATGGGAATTTTTAGCTGAAATCGTTAAACGCGCTGATTGTTACATTTTATTAGATGTTAATAATATTTATGTCAGCGCCTATAATCATGAATTTGATCCCCATGCTTATTTACAAGGGATACCTAAAGATCGTGTGATGCAGATTCATCTGGCGGGTCATTCCAATGAAGGTGATTATATTATTGATACACATGATGCACCTGTGATTCAGCCTGTTTGGGATTTATATGCAGACACAATGAAACATGTTGGTCCCGTGTCTACCATGATCGAACGTGATGATAATATTCCACCGCTAGCAGAATTGCTTGCTGAAGTAGCTTATGCGCGTCGCATTGCAGCAGAGGTACTGGAGAAAGTAGTATGCGGAGTTTAATGCAAACCCAGCAGCATTTTCAGGCGTATTTGTTACAGCAAGATTCAGAGATTGCATCTGATGTATTAAGTACTGAGAAAGTTCCCGCTGTGCTGCGTTTAGATATTTATCGTCATGCTTATTATTCTCGACTACTAGATATTCTTCAGCAAGATTATTCGACTTTACATACTTTATTAGGTGATCAGGAATTTTTTTTATTAGGGAAACGTTATCTCTCTGCTTATCCTTCGCTATTTCGTTCAGTACGATGGTATGGCCAATATCTAGCAAAATTTCTTGCAGAGCATCCTCCTTATGATGACAAAAAAATTCTTAGCGAGTTAGCTAATTTCGAATGGATGCTAACAGAGGTTTTTGACTCCCCTGATCAGCATCCTCTGGCATTAGAGGTTATGGCGGATATACCACCCGACAACTGGCCTAACCTATGTTTTGAATTGCATCCTGCATTGCGACGAGCAGATTTTATCTGGAATGTGCTGCCTTTATGGCATGCGGCAAAATGTGCAGCAGATTTAAAACCAGAAATGAACGCGAGTCCCATTCAATGTTTACTATGGCGCAAAGATTACGAAGTATTGTTTCGTTCGTTATCAGTGGAGGAGGCATTTATGATTGATGCGATGTATGCGGGGAAAAATTTCGGCGACATCTGTGAAGGTTTGTGCGAATGGATAGCGCCAGAGCAAGTTGCTTTACAGGCGGCTTCATTATTGAAACGCCATATAATGGATGGTGTTGTGCTGAGAGTGATATAGTAAATTAATATTACGTAGGGTTGACTACCGAGCCGCGCGCGGCTCGGTAGTCAACCCTACATTTCTAACGTTACTGTTTTTCTAGCGTGGATTCACCAGCAGTTTCTCTGGTTATTATTGGGTTACCAGAATATTTTACCTCACTTTTTCCAACAGCTATCACCGATAATGTTTTGACAGCATGAATAGTGACGTTTGATTTGCCTGCACTATTTAGCACAACATTGTTAGCAACTAACTCGCTAGCATGCACAGTTGATTTACCATGAGAACTAATGGTGAGATTATTGGTTTTACCCGTTAGATATAGATCGCCTTTGCCATTAACAAGCAGCGTCACATTGTCAGCTTGGTTTACATCCGCATGTAGTTCTGATTTGCCATTCAAATTTATTTTTAAAATTTTTGTGTTGCTTTGCAAATAACAAATGCTTTTCCCATTCATGATAATTGATAATTGTTGGGAATTGACATCGTTAGCATGTAAGATGGTTTTACCGCTCAGATTAATTTCACTAATATTGTTACTGGTGATTGCAACATGTGGTAGCGGTGTTAAATTAGCAAGTGTTTTCATATCTAATGCATTGCCTTTGGTTTCAATGCTAATATGTGGGACCAGATTCTCATCTGTTCGCAGGATCACTGATTCTTGATTTCCAGGTTGCAGTGTTATATCTAATTTTCCTTGCGCATTCATGCTGTTAAATCCAGCCGCATTAATAGATTGACGGACAGTTTTTCCATTTCCTTGTATAATAGGGTCATTAAAAAGAGAGAAATTTTCAAAAAATTCATTGGGGGCAAAAATTCGAAAGCTGATAGCAGTGAATAGGATACCTGCTAGTATCACGATAATAGAATTGCTGAAAATTTTAGTGCTAGTTTTCATGTTTAATTCTCTCATTATATAATTTTTTGATATGATTAAAATCGATATGCAATAAATCCATCGAACGGAATAGTTGCGGTAGCCCTACTGACAAAAATTCAGATTTTTTTAAATTTATTACTTGTTGATACGCATCGTCAGTAACGAAATATCCAATGCCACGCTGCGTGGCGATAATTTTTTTATCTTCCAAAAAACTATATGTTCGCATCACGGTATTTGGATTAACTTCAAGGCTAATCGCTAATTCACGCACAGATGGGATTTTTGTTTTTTCTACCCATTTTTTTAATAATATTTGTTCGCAAACAAAATCAGCAATTTGCAGATAAATAGATTTTTTATTTTGGAAATCCATGTTACTTCAACTCATATTCAGTTATACGCAGATAGGTTATGTACCAGCAAATAGGAGCGATAATAATCCAGAATATAAAATGCCAACCGCGTAAAGAGTTTTCAATCATATAAATACCCTGGCCGAGATGGTTTGGATAGAAGAATAGCCAGCCGACTAATAATGAAAATAAGCTCAATACAGCACTTAGTAATCCCAGCACAAAAGTGGTTTTAATTAAAGGGTTTTTCTTAAAGGTGATTGCACCTAGTAAGACAACCGATTGTAAAATGAGATATTTCCAAATCTCTATCCATAATGATGGACTAAAAATATCAATAGGATGTCTGTCACTAAAACCATTTAGTATTGCGCTAATCAATGAATAGAGATAACAAATGAGTAGAGTCCCCATCGCATAATATATTGCAGATAGAAACCATTTATTTAAAAATCTTTCTAGGTTTGAGCAAGGTATCATTAAATAAACGCTGGCTTTTTGCGGATCATGCAATTCATTAAAAATCCGACTTGTGATAACAAATCCGCCCGCATATAAAATAAAATAGTAATTATCTATAGGGTTTGTTTCATGAGATAGCATAATGAATAAAAACAAAAAAATGGTTGCTGCAATAAGAATAATGGTTTTGTAATTAGATTTTATGTCAATCATGATTAGCTTATGTAAGCGCGATAAATTGATATCATTATGTAGTGACATGATTATTTTTCCTCTTTAAATGCATTTTTTATAGCATTTTTATTCGAAATGATTGCATTGAATAGCATTTCTAAATCAACATGTGTATCGAGATCCTGATGATTTTCAATAATAGCATTATAGCCATGTATGTTTTTTTCATAATAAAGACAAGATAGGGTATCCGGTATATTTTGTTGTTGTATGAATGCCAAGTGGTTAGTAATTTCGAAGAGATTTTTTTGAAAAATAATTTTTCCTTCATCTAAAATAACAATGTTATCAATTAAATTTTCGATATCATGTACTTGATGAGTAGAGATAATAAATAATTTATCATCTGTGATAGCTGAGACGAGCAGTTTTCTGAATTGTGCTTTGCTCGGAATATCCAACCCATTAGTGGGTTCATCTAAAATCACAATTCGACAGTTCGTAGCAAGACCAAAAGCGATTAAAAATTTCTTTTTCTGGCCGTGTGAGAATTCGGTTAGTAGTTTATTTCCAGGAATGGCGAATTCTTTTTGAAATATTTTGAAACTAGCCGCGTCAAAGCGCGGATAAAATGATGCATAGAATTGTAAATATTGTTCGGCTGTTAAAGCGGGGACATATAAATCTTCGGGTAGAAAATAAATATCTTCCAAAAAGCTCGGTTGTCGGTTTGCTGGTGTTTGTCCGAGCACGGTGCAACTGCCATCGGCCGGAAATATTAAGCCAGCCAATATTTTTAATAGAGTGGTTTTACCCGCGCCATTTTTGCCTAATAAACCGCAAATTCCGCCATTATCTAATTTTAACTCTATGTTTTCAAAGAGTTTTTCGCTGTTTGAGTAGCTAAAACCCAAGTTCGTTAGTTCAATCATTGTATTGCCTCGCATAAGCATTATTACTGTATTAGCAAACTAATACAGTAATAATGCACTATATTTGAGGAGAGTGTCAAGAGGGGGGAGCGTAGGGTGGACAAAGCCCCGTTTAGAAGCATAATGGGGCTTTGTCCACCCTACGCTTCTGACTGTTCTAGGTTCCGGCAACCAACGATGGGTTATGCATCACAACCACCGAGGCATCAAACATCGCAAGATATTTTTTCATATCTTTGGGTGCAGCAGGGGAGCGTGCAATTGCCCATGCATCACGGGATCCGGCTGCATTCATGAGGCGGCGTGTTTCATTTTCGCCATATTCATACGCAACAACAGCTAATTTCCAGTCTTCAAATTTCTTATGCATTTCATTCAGATAATTGAGAGCAGCGACCGTAGCGAGTTTCGTATTCATGCGGTCATCACGCAGCGGATTCACAATAAGACCAAGATATTTTGCTGTACTCGGAATAATTTGCCAAATACCGGCGGCATTTAAGCGATTTTGATTTTCATCCAAAGGACGATATCCTGATTCGACAATGGGTAGCGCGAAGATACCTTGTGGAATATCGGTATTCTTTAATTCAGATTGTAGAAAAGGTTTATCCTGATCCATTCTCTCTAATGCCATATGCATGTAGGCACGCGCTTTCTCGTTTCTGCGCATATGATTGACTTCGGATAGTACCTCAGGGGAGGCGGTAATTTTTAATGTATTATGAGGGTCGATTTTTTGGATAGCGGTTGTTAATTCAGAAGCTGTAAAATTTATTCCTTTGGGTGCGCTATCTAAAGCATAGGCAGTGGTTGCCGTTGTTAGAAAACAAGTTGCATATGCAATTACAAGATGGAGTTTTGTTTTTTTAATTTTGTTGTAGCTAAATAACATGGTCACTCTCCTGCTTTAGGTTTGACTGATTTTGCTGAGAATCTTTGTTGTAATCAACTCTATTTTTAGTTTTTTGTAAGAAAAAAATTTTCCTAAGCTTTTCTTAAGAATAACTCGTTACACTGCAGCCAGTCATGTTTTTTATGGACATAGCTGAATTTTTGATGGCTTGTCTCGTAATTTTCATATATAATTCCGATCAAATTTGCATGACCATTATCTAAAGGTGGCCTATGACGAAATCTCGCGTAAAAAGTCTTTTTCTTATCTTTTTCATGGGGTTATCGTTTAATGTATATGGATGGAATGCGCTAGGGCATATGGTTGTTGCTGATATTGCCTATCAGAAAGTCACTCCGTCAGTACGTGCAAAGCTTGATAACATGATTGCAAACTTCTCTAAAGAATATCCCCAAGATACCACCTTAATGAAATTATCGACGTGGCCGGATGCACTCCGCGGCCAAAAAGTTGAATCATTTACACATTGGCATTATATCGATCTGGCTTTCAGTGCTGATGGGACACCCACCAAAGATTTAGTGGATAGCGATAATGCGGTTTGGGCAATTGAGACTATTAAACCGGTCATCAAGAATACCCATGCTAATGCTTTTGAGCAGGCGCGATTTTTAGCATTTTTAGTGCATATTGTGGGTGATCTTCATCAGCCATTACACACGACAAGTCGAATTTCTGCTGCACATCCAGATGGCGATAGGGGCGGTAATTTATTTCCTGTTCATGCAGCTGTCGGCAATGGATCGAATGTATCGTTGCATAAGTTGTGGGATGATGGTGCTGGTTATTTAGGTGGTGAGGAATCAGATAGTAATGTGGATACACTTGCACGCTTTATTATGACAAATTATCCAGAGCAGTCGTTTGACGGCAAAAGCACAAATCTCGATACAAACGCCTGGGCAAAAGAAGGTAACAACCTGGCCGCGACAGTTGTCTATGCAACGCCAGAAAATCAGGTACCATCGACGAGTTACGTTGAAAATGAAAAGAAAGTTGTGCAGCAGCAGCTTGCATTAGCTGGGTATCGCTTGGCAAATTTGTTGAATGTGTTACTGAGTGATAAATCTGAGACAAATTGATTTTGTTATGGGTCTGTTTTATCATTTATTTTTAGTTTATTAATTTCTTAATCAAAGTCAGTCTATTCCAATGAGTACTACACTCAACATATCGTTTTTTTAGCTTCTAAAGCTATGGCCTTTCGCAAGCAAGGTGTCGGTTCTATTTTCATTTTATATAAACACGGGCATGTATATGCAAATAAAAAACGTTGGTTTCTTCAGCCTATTGCCATTATTTATGGTGATATTATTAGATGTCATGGGCGTTGTCTTGGTGATGCCGGTACTGACACCGCTTATTTTACAAGTAAACAGCGGTAGTATCCTACCCATGGATACACCGTTATTATGGCGTGATTTTTTATATGGTTTTTCACTCGCGTTGTATCCATTATTTATGTTTTTTAGCACACCTATATTAGGCGATTTGTCAGATAAATTTGGTCGCAAAAGCATATTATTGTTTTGCTTGTGTGGTAGTGGTGTGAGTTGTTTGGTGTCTGCTGTTGGTGTCATTTACAAAAGTCTATTGATAGTCATGGTTGGTAGAGCAATCGCTGGATTAGCAGCAGGGACACAGCCCATCGCCAGTGCCGCTATTATCGATGTCAGCAATATTCAAACCAAAACAAAATATCTCGGTTGGGTCGTTTTAGTCAGTTCAGTGGGAATTATTATTGGGCCTTTATTAGGAGGATTAACAGCAGAAAAAAATCTCATCAGTTGGTTTGGTTATGAGACACCATTTATTTTGGCAGGAATTTTATCGTTTTTAAATGCGGTCTATTTATCGTATTGTTTTCATGAAATGCCACCCACTAAAAATGCCATTGCTGTGAAAATTTCGAAAGGCTTTATATTGTTTTTATCGGCGTTTAGCGAGCGAAAATTTCGCTTATTATCGTTTACCTATACCAGCTTTGTCTTAGCCTGGAGTTTATATTTTCAAGCCATCAGTTGGTTTTTTATGGAAAATTACCAGTATAGTGCCGGCAAGATTGGCATATTTACAGGCTATATTGGTGTGATTTTCATGTTTGCCACCACGGTTGTGGCACGCTTTGCAGTGAAATGTTTTTCCGATGATATGAAAACATTTTTGTTTTTTGTTGCATTGATGGCGATGTCCAATTTAGCTAGTGCACTTGTTAGCAGTGAAGTAGCACAGTGGTTATGGACAATTTTCAATGCGACTAGTGATGTGATTTGCTATACCGTGACACTGAGTTTATTTTCAAATTTAGCAGGGAAAGAATCACAAGGCTGGATTATGGGTGTAGCAGGATCGTTGGGTGCCATTACATGGACAGTGGGTGGTCTAATTGCAGGACCATTAGGTTATCTAAATATTCGCGTGCCACTGGTAACAGCAGGAATATTGTGTATCATCAGTTTCTTGTTAATGCAAGTATATCGGCAAAATTTGCACAGTGATGCTTAGTCGCTTGGCAATGTGGAAACAGGACTCCTATGGATACAAGAATTACAGTAAAAGATGATGAACTGGATCGTTATGCACTTTCTGTAAAAGAAAATATATTAACCGGTGTTAATTGTTTCGTTGAAAGTTTTGGTATTGGTTCTACCATCGGATTTGGTTTTATCGGCACCGCTATTTCATGGGCTGAAGTAGAAATCTCCACCCCAATTGTTGTTGTGCTCACTATAGCTAGTCTTGTGTGTTCTCTTCCTGGTTTTTATCGATCCTATACGCGAGAAATGCATGATCGAAGAGATACTATAGATGAAATATCAAAATCCACCGATTTTTTGCATAACTTACGCGAAGAATATCAAAAATTAAAAATTAATTATATGACTCATGTCTTACTGGAGTATGAAGAGTATTTAATTAATTTTTATAGTAAACAAGTGACGCAATTTCAGATTGAAGAGAGAAAGCATATTGATGGGTTGGTTCATAACGCCATTCTGCACTTAAAGAATAATGTATTGAAAATGGATGCGGAGAAGGATGCAATAATTTCAGAAATACGAGAAATTTACGGGTCAATAAAAAAATTAAAAAATGACGAGGCAAGATTGACAGAATCTTATCTGGTGCAATTTTTAAAAGACAACAAGCAGTTTTACTTAAGACTTTTTGTAGAGCTAGAAAATGCTAAAACACATGCGCTAAATGATCCGCTACCTGAAGGAAAAGAATCGTGGCTATGGCATGCAGCAAAGTATGCAACAAAAGCTTCCGCAAATTATACAAACGTTTTTGCAATCAGTGGTTCCATCGGTTCTTTTACTTATAGCCAGGGCATGTCTGCAGGTAGTATTGCTGGTTCATCATCTGCAATTGTATTTGCATTTCTATTACAACGCTTTGCTAATTATATTAATCATGAAGTTACTGCACGTGAAGACAAAGCAGATGATTTAGCAGTGAAAAAAGAACATCATACTGTCTTGAATAAGAAAATGCAAAACATGAGTGCTTACTTTGAATGTGAACGATATAAAGCAAAACAACATTTATTAGAAGATGATAGCAGTCATGCAATGCGTTCTTTACAAGCAGAAAATGAAAAACTTAGGCGTGATTTGGAATCATTAAAAACAGCGTATTCACAGCGCTATGGCTTATTTTCACGGCAGGAATCTAAAAGTGTCATTGTTTTTCATGATGAGCAGGGCGTTTCGGAAGAGATACCAGCTGAGTTTTCTTCTGTGGCGGCGGGGCAAAATAATCCAATCAGGTAGGATGAGTTAGCGCATGAAGATCCGTTTCTAATTTGCTAGAAAAAAATCGCACGATAAAGACCCAAACAAGCGAAGCCAAGAATAATGACGCCGCCACTGTAATTCAACCATTGCATAACGGTTTTATTCAGATGATGACGGGTTAAATGCAAAATTGTATTGAGAGACAATACCCAGCTGACTGTGCCGACAATCACACCAATCCCTGCATACAAGATTGCATGTTCATCGGAAATGGCAGCGAGTGAAATTTGTGAACTGACTGAGGCCCAAAATAGAATGGTGAAGGGGTTAATTAAGGTAATCGCATAGCCTTCAAATCCATAGCGATAAAGCGATGGCATCACATCCTGTTCCGGCAGTTCAGCCGGTTGAGAGCGGAACGCATTCATGCCGAACCACGCTAATATACATGAACCAACCAATCCTATTAGGCGTAATACCTCGGGGTATTGTAGTAATGCTAAGGCACCCACACCCAACAGAATTAAATAAGTAAGATCAGCTGCGCATGCGCCAAGCCCCGTCATAATGCCATACGGCGTGCCAAAGCGTAGGTTGCGACGGATCATTTCTAAATTAATAGGGCCAATGGGAATAGCTGCTCCCATTCCTAGGAGAATGCCAAATAATAATAAATGTACCATGATGTGCTCGTTTTATTTGTGAAGTGTAAAATAGGTCAAGTGTAGCAAAATACGGGCTACATTTGACGTCCCATCCTTACTAAAGAACTATTTTGTTGCTTTTCTTTAAGATATATTTCGTCACGACAGCCGGTTAGTTGATAGAAACGGTGGCGGTTTTGTTTAACGGACGTAACAAGTTCTTGGGTTTTTTGTTTAGCCTTGGAAAAACACCAAGTAATATTACTCCAGATTTTTTTGAAAAACCCTTTTATACCTTGAGTTGCTTTATCTACGGCTTCATCACCTACATCTTGAAGGTTTTTTTCAATATTGGGATATGTCTTATAAAGATTGGCTAGCCTGGCTTGGACTGGTTGAGGATTGACTGCATGCACTGGATGTAATGCATTATCAGCATCATCAATTAATTTATAGATGGCAATAGCTCGCACTAATTCGAAATTATTTCTCACCACATTCGTTATGTTAATTTCTTCAGGCGATCTTTTTGGTGGATTGATAAGTTGTGCACTGTCAGTATTTGATTTTGACTTTTCTTTAATTGACTTTGTTGCAGATTTTGATTCATGAGCAGATGACTCATCAAGTAATGTTTTAATATGCGAAATCTTATCAACCTTTCTATCAACATGGATTGTATTGAAATAGCCCGTATAAGTTTCAGCGTCAGCAACTTTTTTAATTGCACTTTTTATATAAGTTTTTAATTCAGTTTTATATTTTCGAAATTCGGTATTAATTTCGTAAGCAAGCTTCATCGCTGCTTGTTGGTCTAATAGGCGTTGTGCAGTGGCTGCCATTTCTTGATTGAGGCGTTTAGCTTCTTCATCTTTTTTAAATTTTTCTTTATTTTGAAGAGCAATATGGCTTGAAAGTTTGCGAAGAGTTTGTATCTTTCCTGCCAATTGGAGAGTTTCTGTTAATGTTTTTTGGTTGTCGATTTTAGTTCTGAGTTGTGATTCTTCTGCTAATTTTTTTTGAATGTAAGTAGATTGATCCTGTTCAGCAGTCAATTGTAATTTAAGATGATTGATAGTTGCTTCCGTACAAATTTCTTCTCTCGATTTGTTTGTCGCGGGACTTTGTTCAATGATGTCATTACGAAATTTTCTGTATATAGAAGATTCTAAGTGAAGTAGAGCTTTTTCAAGATTAGCGACCGCATCATTTCTCTCGCCGGTACGATTCACCAATTGATTACCAAGTACCGCAAGACGCTCTTGAAGTAGTTTGCATTCTTCTTCGCTTATATCGCTTGGCAAAAGTGCAAATATAATATTTTCTAGTACGGTATCATTATAAATTTTTCTTTTATAACCGAGTCTTTTCTGGACGCTAAACCATGCGCGATCAATTGTATTGATGAGTTCATAAATAGGATCAATAGCGATAAACGATTTCACTTTCGCAAGGTCGTAGAGGATGCTACCATTTTGAACGGAATTTTCTAATCGTGTTGCGGAAAGATTTTTACCAGATAGCAATTCTCTTGCTAATAATAATTTTGTCCACTCTTCGTGTGTCAAATCTGGTAACTTTAAAATAGCTTCAAATATGTGTCTCATAACCCTGTGCCTCGTTAAACGAAACAACTTTTTCCACTGTTACAGTATATAAAAGGTACATTAAGGATAGATTAACAACAATATTACCCAATAACTGTTTTTTTGGTACTTTATTCAATAAAAACAATAGGATAGAATTATTATGTTATTGCAGCAGCCGCGCTATTTATGGTTTTTTATTCTTTTTTATGCCATGGTCATGGTATTTGCGAATTGGTTTGATCCGCGGTTGGTGCAAATTTTTTCGTTGGATACCGATGCTGGGACGTTGATTTTTCCGCTCACTTTTATTTTGTCTGATCTTATTACGGAAGTGTATGGATATCAACAAGCACGGCGGGCTATTTGGTGTGGTTTCCTCTTTAATTTACTTTTTATTGTGTATGGCCAACTGGTAATTCATTTGCCCAGCCCAGAGTATGCGATCACGAATAATAAACATTTTGATGTGTTAATGGGGATGAATATTCGCATTATTTGTGCGTCTACACTGAGTTATTTATGTTCCGAACCATTGAATGCATTTGTCATGGCTAAGTTAAAAATTTTATTTCATGGCCGTCAGTTGGCTTCTCGTTTTGTAGCATCCACTTTTCTAGCGTCAGGGGTAGATAGTTTTATTTTTGGAACAATAGCGTTCATTGGATTGATGACAAATTATAAATTATTTTTATTAATTATTACCATGTGGTTTTTTAAGGTGATCATTGAAGTGATTGGTTTGCCATTTTCATTGTATTTGACGAAAAAATTCAAGCAGATTGAACGGCTTGATATTTATGATGCGCATACGGAATTTAATTTATTTAGCTTGCAAGTAGAATACACTAAAAAAGATAATCATTTTTGATATAAGCGTTGAATGAATGTTGTCTTAACGGCTGGCCATTCGTGTGCAAGAATACTGAATAGTGCTGTATCAGTTATTTCACCATGATGATGTATCATGTGTTGACGTAAGATGCCTTCTGCTTTAGCACCGAGTTTTTTCAGCGTATTATAGGAACGCATATTACGTGGATCACAACCTATTTGAATACGATTAAAATGCCACTGCTCAAATGCTTGTTGAAATAGTAATAATAACGACTCATGATTGAGTTGTGTTCCCCACACGGTCGGTGTTAGCCATCCGTAGCCTATTTCTAGGCGTTTACTTTGAAGATCAATATCGTAATAAGAGCGACTACCAACAATCGTTTGATCTGTTAATTGACGTATAACATAAGTAAGCTTTTTTCCAGTCACGTGTTGTGCTAGGCAATCATCAAACCAAGCAGCAAAAAAACGCTCGTGTGCTTGATGTGGCATGTATGCCCAAATGTTTTCAAAATTAGCTGCACGACGCAGACCATCTGCATGATGCAGTGCAATGGGTTCGAGTTGTATATATTGGCCGATTAACGTGGTTAGTTGTGTTTTCATTTTTCTAGGCAGATTTCTTTGAGTGTTTCCATAACAGTATTAATATCTTTTTGTGTGATCTGCCTATGTGTCACAGCACGAAAACGCTTTTCACCAAAGTGAGAGAAGCGCACGCCATGGTTGATACAGCGTTGCAGAAATTCGTTTGGAGGAATTTTTTCATCATGCCACTCGAAAAATACCATATTGGTAGAGGGGTTGCTGTTTTCTACACGAATTTCAGTGATCTCATTATGCATACGCTGGGCGAGTAATGCTGCATTCGCATGATCTTCAGCAAGACGATCTATATTATTTTGTAACGCATAAATTCCCGCAGCAGCCAAAATACCACTTTGACGCATAGCGCCACCAAAGATTTGTTTTAGACGCCGTACTTTAACAAAGTCCTTTGCTGGATAGGCTAAGATAGCGCCAATGGGGCAGCCTAATCCTTTCGATAAACACAAAGTGACAGCATCAAAATTGTTGGCAATACGCTTGGCTGTTGTTGCAGTTTTGACGACAGCATTGAATAAGCGAGATCCATCCAGATGTGTTTTTAATTGTAACTCTTTTGCTGCATGCATCACATCGTCCAATTGCTCTAATGGCCAAGCATGACCACCACCGACGTTAGTCGTGTTTTCAATGCTAAGCATTTTGGAAATAGGGTAATGCGGGCCTTTAGACCAGCGATACGTATCGCGTAACTCTTTTGCTGAAAATATACCCGTTGGCGAATGTATGGGTCTTGCCATTGCACCGGCATGAATCGCAGGACCACCTGCTTCAGCAAAAAATAAATGACAAGTTTCCGCTGCAATTAATTCATCGCCTGGTTCACAGAATAAGCGAATGGCAATTTCATTGGCCATGGTTGCAGATGGAAAAAACATGGCGGCTTCTTTGCCTAGTAGATCCGCAGCCATTTCTTCTAGGGCGTGCGTGGTCGGATCTTCGCCTTTTTGTTCATCGCCAAGCTCTGCATTCATCATCGCTTCTTTCATAGCGCGTGATGGTTGAGTGACCGTGTCACTAAATAAATCGATGCCTTTAAACATATGTTTCCTCTAGCGTATGTAGCCCGTATGCAGCGCAGCGTAATACGGGATGGTATGCCGCAAAATCCTGTATTACGCTGCGCTGCATACGGGCTACGTTTCTTTTTAATTGTTTGTACCACAGCATTTTTTATATTTCTTGTTACTGCCACAAGAACAAGGATCATTGCGGGAAATTTTTTTATGTGCTCTTGTCTGTGGTTTGTTTAATGGTCCATGACCATCAATATAAAACCATTGTTTATCATCGCGGCGAAATAGGCTGACTTCATGTAAAACATATTTCATGTTCTCATGCGCATAATGGGCAATGAATTCAACTTTCCCATGATGGTCATCATCATAAGAGGTATCAACAATTTCGAGTTTTAACCAGCTAACATCGTTAGCCCAACTGCGTGCTTCTTCGGGATTAAAATCTTTGCTGGCAGGTTCTTTCATTGTGTTGCTGATGTAATCAATGTTTGCTTGAGTATAAGCAGTATAACGAGATCGCATCAACGCTTCGGGTGTGGTTGGTAATTGCTGGCCAGAAATAAATAGCCCACAACAGTGATCATAAGGTTTGTGCGTGCCACATGGGCAAGTGTTCATATTCCGTATCCATATTATTTCGTGTTAGCTGGTAAAAATATAAGTACTTGTATATTAAATAATTTTTTACCATCGGACACATTTTTCTTTTGGCGAATACTATCAAAAATTACCCTAATATGATAGAGTAAAAAGAGTTACAACACAGTCAGTGTGTCATGGGGCTGTTCAATTAAAGATCAATTAGTATTGCATGTTCAGTTTGTAGTTTTCAGAATAGTTCAGAGAGCAAAGCTAGCGTGTCTCGTGTGTCGGATTGTTACCGTTCAGAGCCGCAGGAGGCCTTATCGGCAGAAGACTATTCGAGGTAACTAACATGATTAGACATACTGTATTATTCAAACTAAAGCCAGATGTCTCAAAACAAGAAATTGAACGTATTTTTACGGATATCGTTGGGCTTGCAAATCATCTTCCAGGTATTCTTGCCATTACAGGTGGCACTTGTTATTTTCACGATCAAAAAAGTGGCCGCCCATTTACGCATGGTTTTTCAATCGATTTTGCTGATCAAGGTGCACGTGATTCCTTTTTACATGATGCGGTGACCCATCCCGTTAAAAATAGAATTATGAATGTCACAACGGGTGGCATGGATGGTGTCATTGGTTTTGATTTTGGAGAGTGGGGATAAAATGCGAGTAGGCTGTATTTGGTTTAACTATCATTAGAAATGAATTCTATGTCGACAGTCGTGGATACAAGATTTTCCCGTGGCGAAATTAATAAGCTGATGAAGTTAATTATTCCACTGGTACTGACAGGTTTTATTGAAGCCTCTGTCGGTTTTTTCACAACCTTATTTCTTGCACATTTAGGACCGCAGGAGTTAGCAGCCGGCGCGGTTGTGCAGTGGATTTTTTTTACGTTGATGGTAGTGTTGTGGGGAACACTCTGTTCTGTGAGTGTGTTAGTCGCACAAAAACAGGGTGCAAAAGATGAAAATGGTATTGCGCAGATTTTATTGGATGGTGTCATTCTCGCCTTTTTATTTGTTGCTCCCGCTTTTCTTTTATTACGTAATATTGGACCTATTTTATTGTTTGTAGGACAAGATCTTGCAACGGTTACCTTAGCGCAAGGTTATATGAATGGTCTGTCTTGGGGGTTAGTACCTGATTTTGTCGGTTTAGTCTTGATGCAATTCATGATTGGTTTGGGGCATACGCGCATCAATATGTTTTTTACCTTGTTCTGGGTACCCTTAAATATTGTCATTAATTATGCTTTCATTTTTGGGAAATTTGGTTTGCCAGCGCTGGGTATGGTGGGTATTGGTTGGGGTACGACAGTAGCCTATTGGATTTTGTTAATTGTCTTAGCGACTTTTATGTTATTTTCAAAAACCTATCGTCACTATTTTGACATCATTCTCAAACTGCGGCATGTACGATTTCTAAATGAGCTATGCCAAATTGGGTTACCGATGGGTTCTATGTATTGTATTGAGATCGCATTTTTTCTAACGATTACGTTGATAATGGGTCGAATTAATAGCGAAGAACTGGCTGGGAATCAGATAGCATTACAATTTCTTGGGCAATTATCGGTTGTGACTTTTTCTGTTGCGCAAGCGGTGACTGTGCGTATGGGACATACGCTAGGTGCTCATCAACTGGGTATGGCAGAACGTGCTGTCTATATCGGACTTTTTATTTCTGTTAGTTTTATGGTACTGGTTGCCATGGGTTATTGGTTCTGTCCGGAATCCTTTATTGCGTTGGATTTAGATATGACTGCTGAAAAAAATGCGACTATTATTGTTTACACCAAACAATTTCTTGCTGTGTGTGCGGTGTTTGAAATTCTTGAAGCGATGCGTTTCGTTTTATTTGGGGCATTGCGCGGTTTAAAAGACACCCGCTTTACTTTATTTGCTTCTATCATCAGCTTTTGGGGTATATCGTTACCGTTAGGTTATTTCTTTGCAATGCACTTACATATGCGTGGTTTGGGTCTTTGGTATGGTATTGTGATTGGTGCAGTGGTCGGTTCGTTATTATTACTGTTTCGATTCCGTTATAAGATGCAGCAACAATATCATATACAACAATTACTTTTACTAGATAAAACCAAACAAGTGACTGCAACAGTTTCATGAGAATTATTTTAAAATAACTTCTCGCATTTTATTGCAAACATCTTGCATCACATGAATATTATGAATACTCGCAAGATGACTATAAGCAAGCGATTTGTCTTTGAAAAGAAAATGTAAATACGCGCGTGAATGGTTTTGGCAAGTATAACATGCACAACCTTCCAAGATGGGTGTCGGTTTAAATCCACAAGATTTAATTGATGTGGTTGCAAAAGG
>JABDGK010000037.1 GCA_013286085.1 Gammaproteobacteria bacterium
AGTATAATAAGCATGTTATTACTGAAAAGCCAATGGCAACACGATGGCAAGATGGCTTAATGATGGTAAAAGCGTGTGATGAGGCCGATGTTTATCTTTTTGTAGTCAAACAAAATCGACACAATACGACAATCAAAGCCTTAAAAAAGGCAATAGACTCTGGTTGGTTTGGACGTATTTATTTGGTTTGTTCGAATATTTTTTGGACGCGCCCACAGTCGTATTATGAACAAGATTGTTGGCGTGGTACTTGGCAGTTTGATGGCGGCGCGTTTATGAATCAAGCGAGTCATTATGTTGATCTACTCGATTGGTTAATTGGTCCTGTTGAATCAGTGCAATCCATGATGGGAACACTGGCACGAAATATTGAAGTTGAAGATACTGGGGTGCTGAATATTAAGTGGCGTTCGGGCGCATTAGGGTCAATGAGTGTCACCATGTTAACTTACAAACAAAATATGGAAGGATCGATCACTATTCTTGGCGAACGTGGAACGGTGAAATTAGGTGGACCAGCGCTCAATGAAATTCAACATTGGGAGTTCGAAGATAATATAGTGTCATCGGATGAAATAAAACAATTAAGTTACCAAGCTGCTTCTGTATATGGTAGTGGGCATCTGCATTATTATGAAAATGTGATTCAAGTATTTCGCGGCCAAGAAAAACCTCAAACGGATGGTCGTGAAGGTCTGCGGTCACTCGAATTACTCGTGTCCGCGTATTTAGCTAAAAAAGAGGGCAAAACTATTCATCTACCTTTGGAATTGTAAAATGGAGAAAAATTATTTTGTTCATGAATCATCTTATGTGGGTATCAATGTTTGCATAGGTAGTGGAACTAAGATTTGGCACTTTTGCCATGTGCTTGAAGAAGTAAAAATCGGAGACAATTGCTCATTTGGGCAAAATTGTGTTGTTGGACCACGAGTAATCATTGGAAATGGTGTGAAGGTTCAAAATAATGTTTCTATTTATGAAGGTGTCATATGCGAAGATGATGTTTTTTTGGGGCCATCAATGGTGTTTACAAATGTCATTAACCCACGAAGTTTTATTGCGCGAAAAAATGAATTCAAAAAAACACTGTTAAAAAAAGGCTCTTCGATTGGCGCCAATGCGACACTGGTTTGCGGTGTGACGATTGGTGAGTATGCTTTAATTGGTGCAGGCTCTACCGTGACGAAAGATGTGAAGCCATTTGCTTTGGTGTATGGCGTACCCGCAAAACAGCATGGCTGGATAAGTAAAGCAGGTAATAAGTTACTATTTGATAACAATAATAGAGCAATCGATTCTTATGACCAAAGTAAATATATTTTACTCAATAATGAAGTAAATTTATTATCCCAAGATGAGTGTGAAAATGCGTTTTCATGAGCTGCGAGCACAATATTTGGATTACAAAGAAGAAATCAATTTTGCAGTTCAACATGTATTTGATTCTTGCGAATTCATTATGGGTAAAGAGGTCTTTGATTTTGAAAATGAGCTTGCTCAATACCTAAATTGCAAAAATGTGATTAGTTGCGGTAGTGGTACAGATGCTTTGCTGTTGGCTTTGATGGCTATCGATATTAAGCCAGGTGATGAAATCATTACGACACCTTTTACTTTTATTGCAACAGCAGAGGTTATTTGTTTGTTGGGTGCCACGCCTGTGTTTGTTGATATTCAGCAAGATAGTTACAATATAGACGTTAGTAAAATCGAAGAAAAAATTACGTTGAAAACTCGCGCTATTATACCCGTATCCTTGTTTGGGCAACCTGCAGATATGGACGAGATTAATGCGTTGGCAGTTGAATATGGTGCTCGATTAGGCAATAAAATTTATGTGATAGAGGATGCCGCACAAAGTCTTGGTGCTTTATATAAAGGCAAGAAATCTGCCAATCTAAGTGATATGGGCTGTATGAGTTTTTTTCCTTCTAAGCCGTTGGGTTGTTATGGTGATGGCGGCGCGATTGCAGTCAAAGATGATAATCTTGCCGAAAAAATAAAAAGTTTACGTGTTCATGGACAAACAAAGCGTTATTACCATCAATATATTGGATTTAATTGTAGATTGGATACCATTCAAGCCGCCATACTGCGAGTTAAACTAAAGTATTTTGATGAAGAGCTTAAACGTAGATCCAGAATCGCAACGTATTATCATGATTCACTTTTTAACTGTAACGTCATTTTGCCAACTATAAAATCAGATAGAACTTCTGTTTATGCACAATATTCTATTAGATCCCGAGACAGGGATCAGGTAATTGATTTTCTAAGAAAGACAAGTATTCCTGTTGCGGTGCATTATTCTAAACCTTTGCATTTGCAGGCATGTTTTAGATATTTAAATTACCGTGAAGGCGATATGCCGGTTGCTGAAAAAATATCAAATGAAATATTCAGTATACCCATGAGTGCATTTATTACGGAATCTCAGCAAAATGATGTCGTTAATTCAATACGAAAAATCTCAGCAACTGTCTGTCAGGATGAAAGAATAAATTAATGTGTGGAATCGCCGGTTTTATTGGACAAAAAAATAATAGTGACATTGGACATTTACAGTCAATGTTGCGTAGCCAAGTGCATCGTGGTCCTGATGCGGAAGGAACTATTTTTGAAACAGTGGGTGATTACCAGATTGCGTTAGGACATAGAAGATTATCTATCATCGATACATCAGAATTAGCCAATCAACCGATGATATACGATAATTTAACTATCGTTTATAACGGCGAAGTTTATAACTTTGCAGAAATAAAAATTGAATTGCAAGCAGCGGGATACACCTTTATTTCAGAAGGCGACACTGAGGTCGTACTAAAAGCGTTTCATCAATGGGGTGTAGAATCTGTCAATAAATTCCGCGGTATGTTTTCTTTTTGTATTTATGATAAAAATACTAAAAAAGCCTATTTGTTTCGTGACCGTGTCGGTGTAAAGCCTTTTTATTATAGCCATGTTGATCATAACCTTATTTTTTCAAGCGAAACAAAGTCATTTCATCATCATCCAAAATTTAAAAATACCATTTGTCAGCATGGTCTGAATTTGTATTTTCAATACGGATATATTCCTGCGCCATGGACCATCTTCTCAGGGATAAAAAAAATTCGGCCGGGTTATTTTGTAGAATATGATCTTGTAAAAAATACGTTGGCCGAAAATAAATATTGGGATATGTCATCCTATTATCTGCTGCCACGAGCAAAGTTGGATATGCATGAAGCGACGGAAGAATTACATGACATTTTATCGGAATCATTTTCACTACGAATGGTTTCCGATGTTCCCGTGGGTGTTTTACTCAGTGGTGGTATTGACAGCTCGCTGGTTGCTTCAATTTTACAGTCAAATGCATCGAAACCGATAGATACATTTACAATGGGGTTTGATAACAAAAGTCTCGATGAATCAGAGCATGCAAGAAAAATTGCTAAACATCTAGGGACGCATCATCATGAACAGATGTGTACATGGAAAGATGCAGATGAAATGATTTCGCACTTGCCCACGATGTATGATGAGCCATTTGCTGATAGCTCGGCAATACCTACCGCACTGATATCGAAATTCGCAAAGCAAAAAGTGTCAGTTGTTTTATCGGGTGATGGTGGTGATGAAATGTTTTGTGGATACAGTGCTTATGCATTATCCGATAAGCGATTTCATAAGATTAATAAAATCCCATTTAAGAAAGGCGTAAGTAAAATACTGGACTTTGTTCCAGATCCTATGATGAGTTTATATCGGGCTAACTATGACCTTTATACGAGATATCTTAAATTTAAATCGCTATTTTCTCATGAAAATATAGAAGATAAATATAGATCAATTACGCGAACATTCACGTCATACGATATAACAAAACTTATTTTAAATAATCAATCGGTGTCTATTCATTCTGCCATTTTGCCAGAGGTGAATACCTTAGAAAGAATGATGTTGGTCGATTTTAACCACTATTTACCGGATGATATTATGGTGAAGGTGGATCGGGCTACTATGTATTATTCTTTAGAAGGAAGGGAGCCGCTGCTGGATCACAAAATATTAGAGTTTGCAGCCCAATTACCTATTGAAATTAAATTAAATAAATTAATCTTAAAAAATATTTTGGCAAAATATTTACCCGTATCCTATTTTGATAGAAAAAAACATGGATTTGGTGTGCCAGTGAATGCATGGCTTAAAAAAGAGTTGCGTTATCTGCTAGACAAATATTTAAATAAAGTAAAAATCCAACAACAAGGAATATTTAATCACCACTATATTTCAAAATTATGCCAGTCATTTTTGCATAGCAATACAAACGACAATAGAATTTGGACGTTGTTAACATTCCAAATGTGGCATGAAAAATATTTCGGTGAATCTTTTTAATTTAAGGGCAGAGATATTCATTATGAATTTAAAATTGTTAAATATACTTCGATGTCCAGCGTGCAAGAGTAATTTGATATGCCATAGTGAAAAGGCCGATGAGAAAGGTTCGATTATTGAAGGTAGCTTAGAATGCAGTCAGTGCCATAAGAATTATCCTATTATACGATCGATCCCACGATTTGTTTCGATGGATAATTACGCCACTTCTTTTGGCTATCAATGGAATTTATATAAATATACGCAAGTTGATAAGTTTTCAAAAACATCACATTCAGAAAAAAGATTTTTTGCCGAAACCAAGTGGTCTAAGGAAAGCGTTAACAATAATTGGATTCTAGAAGTAGGGTGTGGTAACGGCCGATTTATTGATGTCTGTTCAAGTATGGATTGCCAAGTCGTCGGTGTGGATATCAGTAGTGCAATTGATGCTGCGGGAGAGTTATTTCAAGATCGAGAGAATGTACATTTAATTCAAGCGAGTATTTACGAGTTACCTTTTGCAGACGGTGTTTTTGATAAATGCTATTCCATTGGTGTTATTCAGCATACACCTGACCCCAAGCAGTCCATTAACGCTTTGCCAAAACTGATAAAAAAAGATGGACAGATTGCCTTGACGATTTACGAACGAAGACCATGGACGCCATTTTATGGAAAGTATGTAGTGAGACGACTAACCAAACGGTTAAATAAAAAAGTGCTCTTGTCAGCCATAAAATTAGCTAGCCCCATATTATTTCCAGTGACGGAAATTCTTTTTAAAATTCCAGTCTTAAAGAATGTATTCAAATTTATTATTCCCTACGCTAATTATACTGATATGACCAAGCTTTCAATTAAACAACGATATGAATGGGCAATCTTAGATACTTTTGACATGTTGAGCCCCGCTTATGATAGTCCAATGACAGAAGCTTCTGTTCGAAAATGTCTTGAAAATAGTCGCATGAAAAATATAAGACGACTGGCGAATCCGGGTGTCAACATGATTGCAGTGAAATAAATTATTCTGAATGTATGAGTATAGAATTTAACAAAGAAAAAATTTGGATATAAATATAATGTTAGATACGTTTAAAATGCTCTTTAGAATTCTTGATAAAGAAAGTAAAAAGAAGTTTTTATTATTGGTCATTTTATTATTTATTAGTGGTGTGTTGTCACTAATAGGGATAGGGGCTGTTATACCGTTTATAACGGTTTTACTATCACCAGAAAAAAATTTGTTGAGAAGCGTGTTAACAGTACAACAACAAGCAAATATTTTACCCGTTAGTATTTTTGTCATGATCGCCGCATTTTGGCTAAAAAATATAGCGAGTTACTATTGTATACGAACTCAAACTAAGATTTTATATGGGATAGCTTTTAAGTTTTCGCGTGAATTATTTCAAGTCTATATGCGGGCACCTTATGCCTGGCACTTATCACAGAGCACGCCAGAGCTCATCCGTAATGTTATTAATGAATGTTATGTTGTCGCTAGTGGGGTACTTGCACAATTAGGAACTTTCTCGACAGAAGCGGTGACGTCACTATTTGTATTTCTCTTTTTGCTCTATATTAATGTTAAATTTACTCTTATAGTCAGTCTTGCATTATTGGGTTGTATGCTTTTATATACGTATTTAACCAGGAATAAAGTTCGTTTTTATGCCACAAAACGCGCTGAGGCGTGGGCTGCAATGACAAAAGATGTCATGCAAGGCATCGGTGGCATCAAGGAAACAAAGATTTATGAATTAGAACAACATTTTATTCTGGACTTTAATAAGCATACGTATGTTGCAGCGGAATCAACTACATTTTCAGGTGTCTATTCACAGGCATCTCGATTTGCGCTAGAAGCGGTTGCGATTACAGTCGTGATGTTCGCTATCTATTTTATTTGGTCAAATAATCATAGCAATAATGAAGTTCTCATGCTTTTATCCATCTTTGGCGTGGCTGCGATGCAGTTATTACCCAGTTTAAATCGTCTGATGACTTCTTTCGCATCCATTAAATATTCATTGCCTGCATTGCACATAGTAGAAGAAGCGCTTAATAACAAAGTGGCTAGGCCAAAAACAGATGAGGTCTTTTTAGAAAAACAGGATCACTGTCCAGTTTTTCAGAAAGAATTACGGCTAGAAAATATTTCTTTTTCTTATCCGGATGGTACCCAGGCATTGAATAATGTTTCATTGACTATTAAGAAGGGACAATCCGTTGCTTTAATTGGCTACTCCGGCGCAGGCAAAACTTCGCTGGCCGATATTATGTTGGGATTATATAAATTTACATCGGGAAGCATACTCGTAGATGGAGTTGCGCTAAATGAGAACAACCTAACATTATGGCGCCTACAGTTGGGTTATATTCCACAATTTATTTATTTGTACGATTGTACAATAAAAGAGAATGTGGCATTTGGTGTTTCTCCGGAAGAAATGAATGAAGACCCAATTTGGGAAGCGCTCGATATAGCGAGCATGAAGGAGTTTGTTCAAGGTCTTCCACAAGGATTAAACACGAATATAGGTGAAAATGGCGTGCGCTTATCTGGGGGGCAAAGACAGCGGATTGGTATAGCCCGTGCATTATTTCGAAACCCAAGTGTTTTAATTATGGATGAAGCAACAGCTTCTTTAGACAACCAAACTGAAAGGGAAGTAACGCAAGCTATACAAAAAGCCGCAAAAAATAGAACAGTGATAACAATTGCACATCGACTTTCGACAGTGAAACACAGTGATGTTATTTTTGTTATAGAAAATGGCAGCATTATTGCGAATGGCTCATATAATGACCTTATTGGGAGTTGTGATTTATTTAAAAGCTTGGTGCAAGTTGAGAATGTTAATATACTCGAAGCGAATGATGTTTATTAAAATATTTTAAATCTAGGATGAATATGTTTAACAACAAAGTTATTTTAATTACCGGTGGAACCGGCAGTTTTGGTAAAAAATTTACTGAAATTTTATTGCGTAAACATAAGCCAAAAAAAATTATTATTTATTCTCGTGATGAATTAAAGCAGTTTGAGATGTCACAAGAATTTTATCAACAATGTATGCGGTATTTCATTGGGGATGTGCGTGACTTAGAGCGGCTCCGCATGGCGATGGAAGGCGTTGATTACGTGATTCATGCTGCTGCACTGAAGCAGGTGCCTGCTGCAGAATATAATCCAATGGAGTGTATTAAGACAAATATTCATGGCGCAGAAAATGTCATTCAAGCCGCTTTGCATAATAATGTAAAAAAAATTATTGCATTATCAACGGATAAAGCCGCTAAGCCCATCAACTTATATGGGGCCACAAAATTAGCCTCTGATAAACTGTTTGTTGCTGCGAATAATTTAGTCGGTAGCCGAGAGACGCGATTTTCAGTGGTGCGTTATGGAAACGTAGTAGGTTCAAGAGGTTCAGTTGTCCCTTTCTTCAAGAAATTAATTGATATGAATGCTGAGCATTTACCTATTACTAGCGATAAAATGACCCGATTTTGGATTACACTGGAGCAAGGTGTCGAGTTTGTTTTAAAAAACTTTGAAAGAATGCAAGGTGGCGAGATTTTTGTTCCTAAGATTCCCTCGATGGGCATGGTTGATTTAGCCAAAGCTATCGCGCCTCATATGGTGACAAAAATTATTGGGATTCGTCCTGGCGAAAAACTGCATGAAGTGATGTGTCCATCGGATGATAGCCATTTGACCTTAGAGTTTCATGACCATTATGTTATTCAGCCGACAATTCAGTTTTCTCATCAATATGATTTTACGCGCAATAATTTAGGTGAGACGGGGGAGCCTGTAGAGTCAGGATTCGAATATAACTCAGGCAGTAATAATAACTGGCTTAATGAGAATCAACTGCTAGAAATGATAGGGGAGTCGTAATGGATCATATTCCATATGGGCGACAATCCATTATTGAGGAAGATATTCAGTCGGTTATTGAAGTATTGCAATCGGACTGGTTGACCCAAGGACCCAGGATTTCTCAGTTTGAAAAAGAGATTGCACGATACTGCCATGCAACTGAAGCGATAGCTGTGACGAATGCGACTGCGGCGTTACATCTTGCTTGTTTGGCTTTAAATGTTGGATCGAAAGACATTGTCTGGACTACGCCAAATACATTTTTAGCTTCTGCTAATTGCGCACGTTTTTGTGGTGCGGATGTGGACTTTGTTGATATCTGTCCTAACACCTACAATATGTCAGCTGATGCATTAAAAGAAAAATTAAAAATTGCTAAAAAAAATAATACACTGCCGAAAGTCGTGATTCCCGTTCATTTTGCAGGCCAATCCTGTGATATGCGAGCTATAAAGGAATTATCAACAGAATATAATTTTAAAATTATTGAAGATGCTAGCCATGCAATCGGTGGTCGATACATAGATATGCCAGTTGGTTCCTGCCAGTATAGTGATATTACTGTTTTTAGTTTTCATCCAGTCAAAATTATGACAACAGGCGAGGGCGGTGCTGCGTTAACAAATGATGCAGCTTTAGCAAATAAAATAAGACTATTGCGCTCGCATGGCATGACGAGAGATGAGTCATGTATGCTTAATCCGAGTGATGGTGCTTGGTATTATGAACAAATTACTTTAGGGTATAATTACCGCATTACTGATCTGCAATGTGCTCTTGGCTTAAATCAATTAAATCGCATTGATGAATTTGTAAAAAAACGCCATGAATTGGTTGCGGTTTATCAAAAAGAATTAGCTCAGTTGCCATTAATTTTACCGTATCAACATCCAGAGACCTATTCCGCATTTCATTTGTATGTTATTCAAGTTGATAACAAGAAAACAACAAAAACACGCAAGGCTCTTTTTGATTATTTAAGAAATGCAAATATTGGTGTGAATGTTCATTATATTCCTGTGCATCTACAACCGTATTATCAGAGATTAGGGTTCAAAGAAGGTGATTTTTCTGTGGCTGAGTCCTACTATCAGCAAGCCATTACGCTGCCTTTATATTATAACTTATCCGCTGAACAACAGGATCATGTTATTGCCTCGGTAAAAAAGGGGCTCGCATGAAACTGGCGTTAGGAACAGTCCAGTTTGGTATGGATTATGGCGTTTCTAATGTGAAAGGGCAGGTGTTGTTGGATGAAGCAAAATCGATTGTTGAATGCGCACAAAAAGCCAAGATCAATACACTGGATACTGCTTATTTATATGGCTCCAGTGAAGCTGTTTTAGGCGAAATATTAACTGGATTTACAGCAAACGTATTTAAAATTATTACTAAATTACCCGCTGTAAAAGACGAGAAAATCACGCGAGCAACCATCGCGGAGTTAGGCCAAAATTTCAATCAATCCTTGGTGCGGCTAAAAAAAGACAATGTCTATGGGTTACTACTGCATTCCAGTAAAGACTTTTTTTTAAATGGAGGTCGCGCTTTAAAAGATTTTCTGTTTGCACTTAAAGAGCAGGGAAAAGTAGAGAAAATTGGTATTTCTGTTTATTCACCGGATGAGTTAGAGCAAGCTTTAGAATTTCTTGATTCTACTATTGATATTGTTCAATTGCCATTGAACATATTCGATCAACGCTTTTTACATACTGGGTGGCTGACGAAATTGCGTGATCAAAATATCGAGGTTCATACTAGAAGTTTATTTTTACAGGGTCTTTTGCTCTTGCCTATTGAAAAATGTAAAGCAACATTCCATGCGGTTACTACGCATCTTCAACTATATGATCGTTTTTTAAAACATTTTAATCTAAGCGCCTTAGAATGTAATTTAGGTTTTATCAAGAGTATAAGCTCTATAACGAAAGTGCTAATTGGCGTAACGTCTGTAAAAGAATTGGATGAGATTATAAAAATATATCATGAGCATCAAGCGACAGTCAGCTACAGTGAGCTTTCATCCACAGACTTAACGTTGATTGATCCGAGAATGTGGAAATGAAAGCGCTGAAATTGGGAATTATTGGCTTATCTGAAGGAAATGGACATCCCTATTCGTGGTCTGCCATTTTTAATGATTATGATAAAGAAAGAATGTCTCGCTGCCCATTTCCTGTTATTCCTGGTTATTTAGCAGACCAGCATTATCCTGAAGCCGCAATAAAAAATGCAAAAGTCACGCATATTTGGACGCAAAGCAAAAATATATCCGAGGATGTTGCCAAAGCTGCTTACATTCCTGTTATATGTGAAAAGATGGAAGAGATGATTCCTTGCGTCGATGCGATTTTGTTGGCACGCGATGATGCTGAGAATCACTTGTCTATGGTTGAGCCATTTCTGAAGGCAGGGTTGCCTGTATATATTGATAAGCCTATTGCCTATAGTGTTGTTGAGGCGGAAAAAATATATGCGCTTGAGCAATATCAAGGGCAAATTTTTACTTGCTCCGCTTTATTGTATAGTAAAGAGCTGCAATTAAATCAAGCGCAAAGAGACAGCCTGGGAGAGATTTTGTTCATAGAGTCGCAAGTGATGAAATCATGGAAAAAATACGCCATTCATATTATTGATCCGGTCCTTAATCTTATCAATAGTAAACTTCACACATCAAAAGTATTCAAAGATGAAACGACGACAAAAGTAGAAGCTTCTTGCGAAAATGGCATAGAATTGTCTTTTACGGCACATGAGGTGAGTCAGGTACCGATTGAAATAAGAATATTTGGTACAAAAGGAAATGTGATACTGAGATTTTCTGATACTTTTAGTGCTTTCAAAGCAGCATTACAATCGTTTGTTAATATTGTTCAAGGTGTCGAAGTCGCTCAAGATCGGAATACGGTATTAGAAAGAATAGCCATTATTGAGAAAGGATATTAGAGAATGAGTTTGCCAGTTATTTTGATCTCCGGAGGGACGGGAAAAATCGGGTCAAGCTTGGTTCACTTTTTTGCAAAGCAACCCGTTAAAGTTGTTTTTACAGGGCGAAATCCAGAGAAAGTAAAACGACTGACTTCCGAATGCAATGTCAGCAATGTCCAGGGATTTACTATTGATCACCAAGATCCGGATAGTACCCATATCCTAATGAAAGAACTGATTAAGCATAGTATGTTGCCTACTCATATTATCAATAATGTCCGGGATGTTTCGAATTTAAAATTAAGTGCTCATGGACGTCCTACGCATGAAGCTTGGTCACAAGAATTTTATTTGGGAGTGATATTGCCCTATGAGTTGGCAATGATAGCTATTGAGCATCGTGCTCCTCTTAAAAAAATAGTTAATATTTCTTCTATGTACGGTCTGGTTGCTGCTAATCCCACTTTATATGAAAATCCTACGACAGATTCACCGATTCACTATGGCATTGTTAAAGCGGCACAAAATCATTTGACAAAGGAGATGGCTGTCAGACTTGCTAACTTAGGTGTGAGTGTCAATGCGGTTGCTTATGGGGGCGTAGAAGGACGTGTCAGTGAGAGTTTCAAGCAACGGTATGCTCAGCTTTGCCCTCTAGGGCGTATGCTAGATCAAAATGAAGTTCCTGGTATTCTTAAATATTTATTATTAGATGCTGATGCCGCTTTGACGGGTCAAGTGATTGCTGTGGATGGAGGATGGTCAATATGGTAGGAAGAAATGCGATTGCTGTTATTTGTGCTCGCGGTGGTTCAAAGAGAATTCCGCGTAAGAATATCATTCCATTTAAAGGTAAGCCATTAATAGCGTGGACTATTGAAGCGGCACTTCAATCCAACTCTTTTGAAAGGGTTGTTGTGAGTACCGATGATAAGGAAATTGCGGATATTGCCCGTCATTTTGGCGCGGAAGTCCCATTTTTACGTGATCAATATGCGGATGATCATTCGACCGTTAGTCAAGTAGTGCATCATGCTGTAGAAAAAATTGGGGGTAATTATGATGTGGTTGCACAATTGCTTCCGGCATGTCCTTTACGAACGGCGGATGATATTAAAAATGCTTTAAATGAATTTGATGGCCAAGGATTTATGCTCAGCGTGACGAAATACGGATGGTTAAATCCCTGGTGGGCTCATCGGGATGAAAGTGGCCAAGGTGTCCCGATGTTTCCGCATGAAATCAAGCAACGATCACAAGATTTGCCGGAAGTGTATTGTCCTTCAGGCGCAATATGGTTAGCCAATGTTCAAACCTTTCTGCAAGAAAAAACCTTTTATGGTCCTGGATACCGATTGTTTCCATTGCCTTGGATCAGCGCAGTTGATATCGATAATTATGATGATCTTGAAATGGCAGAGCTCGCATTTAATTTACGGCAAAAACATGAAATTCTTTATTAAAACCGATGCTTCTATATTAATTGGCTCTGGCCATGTTATGCGGTGCTTAGTGTTGGCGGAAGCTTTAAAGTCAAAAGGACATGAAATCAATTTTATTTGTCGACATTATCCTGGCAATCTGATTGATCTAATAAAAGAAAAGGGATTTTTTGTTTATGTGCTGCCTTTTCACGAACAAGAGGCCTATCAAAATCAAGAAAGTACCGATGATTACAGTAAATGGCTTTGGGTTAACATTGCAGAAGATGCAGATCAAACAATTAAAATTCTCGAAAATGAAACAGTAGAATGGTTGGTTACAGATTGTTATGCGTTAAATAGGGATTGGGAAAAACAACTTCGCCCCTTTGTCGACAAGATCATGGTAATAGATGATTTAGCTGACCGACAACATGATTGTGATATTTTGCTTGACCAGAATTTTTATCTTGATTTAAAGGATCGCTATGACAGCTGGGTATCCTCAACTTGTTTGAAGTTGCTGGGCCCACAATATGCCTTGATTCGACCGGAGTTTACTGAAGTACGCCAGAAGCGAGAAACATTAGGAAAATGTACGCCTCATCCTGCCAAGAATATACTTGTTTATATGGGTGGGGCAGATATGCGCAACTACACAGCGCAGATTATTCAAACACTGTTGCAGATGCCAACTATTGAAAATTATCATGTTGATATTCTGGTCGGTGCGATTAATCCGCATAAAAAAAATATCCTAGCGCTCTGTGATACCCATGCGTTCTTTCATTATCATGAACAGCCAGCATACTATTTTGACTTACTCTGTCAGACGGATCTTGCAATCGCAGCAGGAGGGGCGAGTACGTATGAGCGATGTTATTTAAGAATACCCAGTCTTGTTTTGATTGTTGCGGATAACCAGTCTACATTAGTAAAAGATACGCATGAGTACGGAGCGCATTATTATTTAAAAAATACAAGTTACAAAACACTTTCTCATGCTATTCATGCAGTCACACAGAATTTTTCAGAATATTTTTTTAAAATGACATCGTTAGTGGATGGCTTGGGTATTTCGCGAGTTTGCCAGGCTATTGAAGGAGTTTCTTCGTGAGTAAAATGACATTACGTCCCGCAACATTAGAAGATAGTGAGCTGATTTTTAGCTGGCGAAACAGTGAGCTCGTACGTCGGCAGTCTTTCAATCCTCAAATTATGCATTTTGAAAACCATCAAGCATGGTTTGAAAAAAGCTTACAAAATAAAAATCGGTTTATCTTAATTGCAGAGTTGCATAAAGAGCCGCTCGGTGTATTTCGTTTGGATACGCTTACTAATAATGAAGTGAGTTTATTCCTTAATCCCAGCGTTATCGGCAAAGGCTATGGCGAGAGCTTGTTAGAAGCCGGTATAACATGGATTAGGGAGAATTTGCCACATATCTCCCATCTGGAAGCGAAAGTGATGCCAACGAATATCGCATCGACCAAGATATTTGAAAAACAAGGGTTCATCAAAAAATTCATTTCTTATGAAAAAGTGATCGATAATAAAGAGAGGTTATTATGAAAATTGGAAATTGTTCAATCGGCTTGAATCACAAACCTTTTGTGATTGCGGAAATGTCAGGTAACCACAATCAATCATTAAGTCGTGCGCTTGAAATTGTTGAGGCGGCAGCAAAAGCGGGTGCGGATGCAATTAAATTACAAACTTATACAGCGGATACCATGACACTGAATGTTGATCAGGATGAATTTAAAATACTGGATCCTAACAGTTTATGGTATGGCCGGCATCTATATGAACTCTATGGTGAAGCGCATACTCCCTGGGCGTGGCATGAGCCTATTATGAAGCGGGCGCATGAATTAGGTTTGATTTGTTTTAGCAGTCCCTTCGATGAAACAGCGGTTGATTTTCTTGAAAGTTTGCATGTTCCAGCATACAAAATTGCTTCTTTTGAAAATACCGATGTGAAGTTAATTAAGAAAGTGGCGAAAACAGGAAAGCCTGTGATTATTTCAACCGGCATGGCTTCCATTGAAGATTTGCATCTCATGGTTAGCACGTTACGCGAAAACGGCTGTGAGCAGTTTGTGTTATTAAAATGTACCAGTGCATATCCTGCCTTGCCTTCTGATGCTAATTTACGAACGATTTCACACATGGCTGATATGTTTGATTGCCAAGTCGGTTTATCGGATCACACCATGGGCATCGGTGTTGCAATTGCATCTGTTGCTTTAGGTGCAACTGTCATTGAGAAACACTTTACGTTGTCGCGAGCAGAAGGTGGGGTGGATGCTGATTTTTCTCTTGAGCCTCATGAATTGAAGATGTTAGTTGAAGAAACAGAAAAAGCGTGGCAAGCCTTAGGAAAAATACACTATGCAGGGGGGCGTGCGGAAGAAAAATCTAAGCAATTTCGCCGTTCGATTTATATTTCGAAAGACATGAAAGCTGGAGATGTGATTAAAGAAGAGGATCTGCGCTGTATTAGACCGGGATATGGATTGGCTCCTAAGTTTTGGGACATGATCATTGGAAAAAAAATAAATCAAGATGTGAGTTGTGGTAAATCATTCCAATGGGATTTGCTGATTGACCATGAAGGTAAGTAAAAGTACCATGCGGCCAATTGTAGTGACAGTATGTGGTGATCCCGGCGGGGCTAATGCAATTTCGCCAGTCCTGCAATTGTTAGCGGATGAACATCAGGTTCAACTTATTAATTATTCTTATAATCAAGCGGTCGGTGTTTTACAACGTAACAATATTAACACGATACCCTTGCTGTCTCATGCCAGTGAAGATTTTGCGTTGAATGTTCTACGAAAATATAACCCCTTGTTATTATTGACAGCTACCTCGGTTAATGAAAAAGATTGGGAAAAACTTTTTATTTTTTCAGCGCGGAAGCTAAGCATTTACTCGATTGCAATAGTCGATTTTTGGTCTAATTATGCCGCTCGTTTCTCTGATAAAAAAGGTAGTCTTTGTAGTCTTCCGAATAAGATTGCTCTGATGGATGAGTTTGCTAAAACAGAAATAATGGCGGATGGTATTCCTGCGGAACGAATAATTATAACAGGTCAGCCCGCGTTTGATGCATTGATGCAGCATTATGAACAATTTACACAGGCAAAAAAGCAGGCTATCCGTATGACATTGGAAGTAAGTGATAATGACCTACTGGTTATGTTTGTTTCGCAACCCCTAAGAAAATTATATGGGGATCGCGCTGATCCACGCTATCTCGGTTATGATGAAGATTCCACATTGAACTATATTATTTCTTCTCTCGAGGATATTTGTAGAACAGATAATAAAAAAATTACATTCTTGATAAGACCTCACCCACAAGAATCCGTTGTTGAGTACAGGCAATATCAATCTAACATGATTAAGATTGTGGTTTCTGTGGAGGGGAATAATCGAGACTATGTCATGGCAGCCGATTTGGTATTGGGAATGACATCCGTGTTATTAGTCGAAGCCTGTTATCTTAAGTGTGTCGTATTAAGCCTACAGTTAGGGTTATGTAAGTCGGATGTTTTGCCGACTAACAGGTGGGGAGTGAGCATCCCGATTTATCGAGAAGACGAAGTGCTGCCAATGCTTAAAAAGTATCTTTTTGATCATAAAGCGCGAGAAGCCATCCTAGCAAAAGAATTAGCTATTTCAAATTCAGCGTCACGCCAAGTTGTTGATTATGTGTACTCCGAAATAAAACAGTTTCAATATTGACACAAAGAGAATGATTAAATTAAACTGGCGCACAAAAAGGAATGTGTGATGTGGAAAGTGTTAATAGTTGGCCTTGGCCAAATTGGAATCGGATATGATTATCATCTCCATCCTGATGACTATATTTTAACGCATGCACAAGCTTTCCAAGCACATCCTCTTTTTGAGTTAGTGGGTGGAGTGGATCCAAATCCTGTACAGCGCGAGTTATTTGCTAAAAAATACCATCGTCCTATTTTTGCTGATCTTAATGATGCACTAAAAAAAACACAGTCCCAAATAGTTGTTATTGCCTTACCCACGGTTTTGCATGGCGACGCTATTCGTACTATTTTACAGGAATCGAATCCTGTTCCCGTTGCTATTGTATGTGAAAAACCACTTTCCTATGATCTTGAAGAAGCACGACAAATAGAGAAGATGTGTGCAGTGCAAGGATGCAGATTATATGTTAATTATATGCGACGCTCAGATCCTGGCGTTGCTGAAATAAAGCGACGTTTAGATACACGTTTAATTGACCCTCTCGTTAAAGGAACAGTCTGGTATTCCAAGGGTTTATTTCATAATGGCTCACATTTTTTTAACTTGCTGCAATATTGGTTAGGCAGCGTTGAGAAATTTCAAGTCATTGAACCGGGACGATTATGGGATGGTATTGATCCAGAGCCCGATGTACAAATCACTTTTACGCGAGGGTCTGTCACTTTTCTAGCCGCAGACGAAAAAAATTTTTCGCATTGCACTGTGGAATTGATCGCTAAAAATGGACGTTTATTTTATGCGCGCGGGGGCGAAACAATAACGTGGCAGGCAGCGATTCAAGATCCTCTCTTGAAAGGGTATACGCGGTTAACGTCTTCAGAAGAAATGATTAAAACAGAAACAGGTCGCCGTTCTCAGTATCAGGTTATTGAGCAATTAGCGTTGAGTCTTGCCGGCAAAGAAGCGCAGATTTGTGAGGGGAGTGAGGCGCTTCGAACATTAGAATCGCTTTCAGCAATAAGGAATACATTATGATCGAAACTGCAGAAAAAGAAAAATTAGCGCTTTTTGGCGGAGCCAAATCCATTCAAAAGCCTTTAAATCGTTATAATTCTATTGGCTCAGAAGAACTCATTGCTGCAAAGAAAGTCATAGAAAGCGGTATTTTATCGGATTATATCGGCGCTTGGCATGAAAAGTTTTATGGCGGTCCATGCGTGCAAGAATTTGAGCAAGCTTGCAAAGATTATTTCGGTGTAAAGCATGCGATTACCGTCAACTCAGCTACTTCTGGCCTCATGACGGCAGTGGGCGCTATTGGTATTGAGCCTGGCGATGAGGTGATTGTCAGCCCTTGGACCATGTGCGCGAGCGCAACAGCCATTCTTAATTGGAATGCAATTCCTGTGTTTGCTGATATTGACCCGGAAACTTTTTGCTTAGATCCGAAATCTGTCGAAGCCAATATTACTCCCTATACTAAGGCTATTATGGCCATCGATATTTTTGGGCAATCAGCTAATATTGATGCACTAATCCAGATTGCGAAAAAATATAATTTAAAAATTATTTCCGATACGGCACAAGCGCCAGGTGCAAAATATAAGAACCAATATGCAGGAACGCTGACAGATATTGGAAGTTATAGTTTAAATTATCATAAACATATTCATACAGGTGAAGGCGGTATACTGGTAACGAATGACGATGATCTGGCTGAAAGAATGCAGCTCATTCGAAATCATGCTGAAGCAGTCGTTGGACCTAAGGGCGTGACTAATCTAAGCAATATGATCGGATACAATTTTCGCTTAGGGGAAATTGAATGTGCGATGGGCATAGAACAATTAAAGAAACTGGATAGTTTTATTGAAATGAAACAAACAGTAGCAAAAAAATTAAATGCTGGTTTGAAAGATTTGCCCGGCCTTCAGATTCCGAAAGTACAAGAAAACTGTACGCATGTTTATTATTTTTATGGTATGACACTGGATACGAAAACACTCGGGGTCAGTCGAGAAAAAATTTATGCGGCATTAAAAGCCGAAGGGGTAGATGGTCTTTTTGCTGGATATCAAAATATTCATTTACTACCAATTTACCAGAAAAAAATTGCCTATGGTTCTTTCGGATTTCCGTGGAATTCCGAAATTTGTAAACGCGAAGTGAATTATCAAAAAGGCATTTGTCCTGTTGCGGAAAACTTACATGACATGACTTTTTTGGGGCTCGCAATATGTCTGTATGCTTTTTCAGAGCAAGATATTAATGCTACGATAGCCGCATTTAGAAAAGTGTGGGATAACTTATCAGATTTAGGAGTATAGAATGAATAGTTCTCAGCCATTGTATGAGGGAATATTAAAGTACTGTATTCGATGCTGTATGCCAGAAACAGTGGAGGGCATCTGTTTTGATGAGCGCGGTATCTGTAACGGGTGCAATAGTTCAGAAGAAAAGATGCATATTAATTGGGAACAAAGAGAAAAAGATTTAACAGAGAAGTTGAATTTTTATAAAGAAAAATTAAAGCATCGCGCCTATGATTGTGTCCTTCCGGTATCGGGAGGGAAAGATAGTTTTTTTCAAGCCTATGTTTTAACCCAAAAATACAAAATGCGACCGCTTGCTGTTACCTTCAGCCATAATTGGTTTACTGAAACAGGAAAAAGAAATTTACAACGGCTATTGGAAACATTCGGCATTGACCATATCATGTTTACCCCGAATAGGAAGTTAATCAATAAGATTGCAGCAAAATCAATTGAATTGATTGGCGATTCTTGTTGGCATTGTCATGCAGGTGTTGGATCATTCGTCACTCAAATTGCCGTGAAGTTTGATATACCATTTATTGCATGGGGTGAATCTATCGCCGAAGAAGGCTGTCGCTTAAGTTATTTTGAATCAATAAAGAAAGATGTTTTTGATGAAGAATATTTCATGAAAGTGTCCGCAAAAAGTAAAGTGGATGAATTTGTCAGTGATAAAATTACTAAAGAAGAATTAGAAATATTTCGACATCCCACTTCAGCAGAATATCAAAAAGCGAAAATTGCCGGATTACATTTAGGTGATTATTTCTTTTGGGATGAGGAAAGACAGGTAGAATTTATAAAAAAAGAATTTGGCTGGGAAGAAGACGACGTTGAAGGAACCTATAAGAAATATAAAAGTGTCGAATGTGTTATGCCAGGCTTGCACGACTATACTAAATTCATAAAACGCGGATTTGGGCGCGCGACAGATCATGCCACAAAAGATGTGCGTGCCGGATTGTTAACGCGAGAGGAAGCATTCAGCATTATTAACGAACATGATAATAAAAGACCGGAAATATTAGATTATTTCTTAAAAGAAACTGGCATGGAAGAAGATGACCTGATCAAAAAGGTCAAAGCATTAAGAACAGGTAATGCTAAAGATTTACCTTAAAGGAATACTTTATGAATCAATATAGATTACATGAGCGGACTGCCACTGAGTTAATGCAATTGCTAAACAATGCTGACGTTACTTTTTTAGATGTAGCAAACAGCTTTGTTGAGCGTACTCGCTTGCTTGACCCATTAGTGCATGCATGGGCATCAATTAATGAAGAATATATATTCACTCAAGCTAATAAAATGAATGAGTTATTCAAGCAAAAAATTCAACTCCCCTTGTTAGGCATGCCGATTGGCATAAAAGATATTTTTAACACAGAATTCTATCCAACACAGAAAGGGTCATTGGCATGGAAAAATTATAGATCAGGCAATGATGCAAGATGTGTTAGTTATTTACGTCAAGCGGGAGCCATTATATTTGGAAAAACGGATACAGCAGAATTGGCGGTGCATGCAAATGGCAATACGCTTAACCCATACAATCCATTGCATGTCACGGGTAGTTCTTCAGGAGGTTCTGCTGCCGCAGTTTCCACGGCAATGGTTCCTCTTGCATTAGGTAGTCAAACAGGCGGTTCTATTATTAGACCGGGTTCCTGGTGCGGTGTTTATGCGATGAAACCCTCTTTTGGGTTGATCCCACGAACCGGCGTATTAAAAACAACGGATACATTAGATTCAATTGGATTTTTTTCTCGCTGTGTAGAAGATCTAAAAGTAATGTTGGATGTGTTACGAATTCATGGTATCAATTTCCCTATTCAGGAAGAAAAAATAAAAAGCTATTCTGGCGTTAAAAAGAAATGGCGAGTTGGTTTTTGCAATCATCATTTAATGAAACAAACTAAAACGTATGTTCAAGATTCCTTAGAGAAGCTTAAGAAAGTATTATCGAATTTAGATGGTGTTGAGGTTGTCGTGTTAGATTTACCCGAATCAACAACCCGATGCCATGAGTTACACAGAAGAATATATCATCCTTGTTTGGCTTATTATCTGAAAACAGAATGTGATATGGGGCCAGATAAAATAAGTGATATCTTAAAAGAAATTTTTGAAGATGCGAAAACAATCCCGCCTGAAGATTATAAAGTCGCTTTACATGAGCAGGCATTATTAGCTGCTGATATAGAACAATTCTTTTCTAAGAATGAAGTGGATGTTATTTTGATGAACTCATCTGATGGTTCCGCTCCGTATATTAGTGAGCCATCTTTCCATAATGACTTAAACCCTCTATGGACAATGGCTTGGCTGCCGGTAATTAATGTCCCTCAGTTTACATGCCCTGATGGATTACCGTTCGGTTTGCAAGTAATAGGCCCTAGGTTTAGTGATTACAAGCTATTAACATTTTTAGAGTATTTAAAAGTGAATAAAATGATACCTCAACAATCTGAGATTGCATCTATATCGATGACTCAACCTCAGGGGTTAGCGGTTTAATGATGTCTGTTAAGTCTGTCAGAATAGATGCGAATCGAATTTATCTTGAGCCATTTTCTATGGCTCATCTGACTGATAACTATATTCAATGGCTGAATGATCCCGTTGTCGTGCGGTATAGTGAGCAACGTCATGTTACGCATACGCGAGAGAGCTGTTTCCGATATTTCCAATCATTTGCTCAGTCCGCGCACTTATTTTATGCCATTATGTTAATGAGTCATCCTAACGAGCATATTGGAAACATGACTGTTTTTATAGATCCATACAATAAAATCGCTGATATCGGTATTTTGATAGGTGAAAAAAAGCATTGGGGAAATGGCTATGGTTTGGAAGCTTGGAAGGCTATGTCAGATTATTTATTCGCTTCTGGTATTCGTAAGGTTACCGCAGGGACTATGGCAAGTAATCAGGGTATGTTAAAAATCATGCAACGCTCGGAGATGCAACTAGAAGGTCGGCGTTATAAACATTTTTTACATGAAGGAAAAGAAGAGGATTTAATTTTTTATGCTATCAGCCTCTAGTAGTACTCTAATTTACGTTTCTTACTAATGATGATTTAACTATGTCAATTAAAGATATGCTGCGTCAATACCTCCCTTCTGGCTGCTTTGCTTTTAAGCGGTTATTACAGGTACGCAAAAAAATCTATTTAAATCTATTTTCCCGGTCATTGGCATGTAAAATCCCCTTCCTTGAAAAATTTTCGTACGCAAAAAAAAGTGATACACTTTTTATTCTTGGGTCTGCAACATCTGTTTTTGACTTGACTGCGAATCAATGGGAGCTCATTAAACAACACGATTCTGTCGGGTTTAATCTTTGGTTGGTACATGATTTCGTGCCTGATTTCTATATGTTTGAGGTTGCAGACAGAGATGCAGCGCCTGTTTTCGTTACTCGTTCAAAAGATTTTTTTTATAATTTATGCATGAAAGAGCATCAATATAAAGATATCAAAATTATATATAAGATGAATACAGTTTTAACCCGTAGCCTTTTGCTAGACGCTAATCTGCCGCAATCAATTTTAAAGAACTTTTATTTTTCTCCCGTTATTTTTCTTGCCTATCACAATCTAGAGACTTTTAGAAAGGCTTTAAACGTATCAATGCGTGCGCTGGATAAAAGTGAAAGCTGGATTCATATACATACCCATGCTTCTATGTTTGATTTAATCCTGTTTGCAGTCAAAAATAAATTTAAGAAGATTGTTCTAACAGGCGCCGATTTAACCGCAGATTATTTTTATGAAACCGATCATTTCCAAGATTATCTTCGTACAAAAAACTTAAGACCCCCAGAGAGTATTGTAACGCCAGGCGAAAAAGAAAGTGGTATAAATGGCATCGAGTCATGGTTTAATGTCCCGCTTTCTGTCGTTATTGACGAGGTAGATAAGACAATATTAGCTCCTAGAGGAATTAAGCTTTATGTAGCTTCAAAGAAATCTAGATTATATCCAAGATTTCCTTGTTATTTTGAGCTGGAGTAACAATGCCATGGATCTATTATCACTATTTGGTTTATTTGCGGTCACTCTTATGTTGATCTGCTATTCATTTGAAAGTCGTCATCATTGGTTTATTTTTGGATTTTCTTTTGCTTGTGCTTTAGGATCGATATATGGCTTTTTGCAAGGTGCATGGCCATTCGGAATAGTAGAAGGGATCTGGGCGATGGTCGCATTTAATAAGTGGATAAAAGCCCCTGCGAAAAGTCTAAATTAAGTAATAAAGCCGATACCAAAGCAGCCCAATATACTCGTGTATTGCCGTAGAGCTAACACTCAATGCTTTGGAAGTTGGAAGTAAAGCGGAAATTTTTCCTGATGATTCATTCACGGATATGTATTCTGTTGGTGCCGGGATGATCTCAAGCCCCTTGTTTTGAAAAGCATGGACAGATCGTGGCATATGGTAAGCGGTCGTCACTAAATATATTTTTTTTATACCCGATTTTTTTAATAGTTCAGCTGAAAATATGCCCTCTTTTGCGGTATTCGATCCACGGTCTTCCTTCCATGTTGTGGGGACGTTAAAGTATTCATTTAAAGCATTAGCCATGTAGGTAGTCTGATTGATAGATGCATGTGCTGGATCATTGCCTGATACTAAAATAGGCGCTTTTGTTTTTTTATACAAGAAAGCGCTATAACGAAGACGGATGAGAGTATTTTCTGATACGGTGTGCGTCA
>JABDGK010000038.1 GCA_013286085.1 Gammaproteobacteria bacterium
GGTGTCTTTGCAGGAATCAATTAACGAATCTGGTGCAGCCGTTTTTCCTGCGCTCTTAGATAAAAGAGTCAAGGCCCACGGTATCTAAAGAAATTTTAGGTGTCTGGGCTCCGGGGTTATCGAAACCCCAGAGTCCAGACCAGGCATCTTTTTTCCCTTCTTCTTTTTTCTATTTCTCTTACATGTTTTAGCCCCGTATTCGGTACGGGATCACTCGGCCTCTGTGATTCAGTATGCTGTTGTCTACAGTAATTAACATTTTATGAATCAACAAATGAGGTGAGTTATGTCAAAAGAATCTATTTTAAAAATGTATGCATTAATAAATAATGAAAAATTTGATGAAGTCGATCAATTGCTAACGACAGGAGAAAGTGTAGATGGTGGTAGTTATACAGAATCTTGTGTTTCTGGATGGGATGCTCATGAATCGGAGGAAACGTATAATTGCAATTATTTAAAAGATGCCTTTAAAGCTAGAAGACTTCTGCTGGCAGAATATTTGTTAGCACGCGGTGCAAACTTTACGGCAGTAGCCGGTGATATTTTAGAAGATCTTACTCAGTCGAATCTGGAATTTGCAACAAAAGCATTGCAACTACTGAGTCTTTATCAAGCTAAAGAATTACTTAATCTCCCTGTTTCTGGTGGAAATATTCTACATTTTATTTCTAAGGAAAGAGGTTGCTCCGGAGGATTTAAAATTGATGCGCAATACAGCAGAATTTTTTCATTCTCGCTTAATCAATTGCAATTATTTTTGGATAAACTCCCGCTCAATAAAATTGCGATTAATAAACAAAATCATGAAGGCTCTACGTCTATGCATTTAGCAATAAAAACGCAACATACTGATATGGTTACGTGGTTAATTAAAACTGGCTTAGTTAACCTAAATCTTAGAGATAACAGTGGAATGAGTGTTCTTGATCTGGCTCAAAATTCAAATGCGGAAATTAAAAAAATGCTTTCTGATTACGCACAGAAATTATCAGCAGAAGGTGTAAATCAGGGAAGTAAAGCTAGCGTTTCACAAAGCTCTTATGGACGATTTTTTTCAAAAGTTCCACAACAAAATCAAATTATTCCAGAAAATCTGCGCGATACGAGTCCACAACCAGGCTAAAGAATTTCCCGCGTTTATACGCGGGAAACCTTTGTACTCATGAATTTTAGGTGCCTGGCCTGGGTTCTGCCTTTATCTTTACTGGGGTTGTTGAAACCCCAGAACCCAGGCCAGGTACTTTTACCTTGCTTGAATTGCGAGCCTTACGCTCAAAAATGGGAAATAAGCTCAAATTAATTTGCATTTTCTTCAAAACCGGTATATATGAAGCTGTTTACAATATGACGCGGATAAAATAACAATGAAACTAAAAATATCAATTGCAACATTATTTATAGCAACAACCACCGTAGCAGTTCACGCTGAAACAGTAACAAACGCAAATTCTGGCTTTTTTATTGCTTCTAATTCAACGAATCATACAGTGACCATTAAAGTCGGCAACTTGATGCCAACACGATATACAATCTCACCACATTCTAGCAAAACAATTATTGTCTCAACCAACAACCAAAATATTGAAATTAGCGACATCTCATAATAACGCATGTTGCGCAGGCACCTTTTTAGAAGAGGACTATCGAAAATGACTTCTGCAGCTTATTGAATTGTAGCTTTGCGGATGTATTTCCCCAGACACATACGTTCTAACTATGGATAATGAGAAAATAAAATCGAGAACAGACTATGCATCGCACAACACATTTTAAAAAAACGCAAAGCCCACCGCCGCCACGAAATGACCTTTTTATCTCTGAATACAGCAAACCAAAACTTGATTTTATCGAAAAAAAATATCAGGCATGGCTGCCAAAAATAAAAGACGCTGTTAAAGAAATTCATTTAGCAATAGATAATGAACGACATCCAGCTCAGTCATTTCAGAAGCTGAAATTTCTAGTTTTAGATTATGATACTCGACTCTTGGGGAATAGCATTGGAACTACCTTATTGCAGGATATGCTAAAAATGTTGGAAGTAGAGGTGAAAAAACTTCTTCAATACAAAGAAAATGCACATAAACAATGGCAAGCATTGAATGCAAGTGAGGCTCAGTTCCTTCAAACCAGAAGAGCGGAATACAGCGCAAACAAACGAAAATCCAGGGAACCTGATGAGGATAGATCTGATCTAAGCTCAGGCGAGGAAGATAACGAAGCTCTAGATTCAGATGAGGATAATTCGGATTTGGAGTCCTATGAAAAAAATCCCTTTAACCTACAAAGAATGAAATTAAGATCAGAGCATGCAGAAAAAAATTACCATTTATCTTGTATTATTAACACGGCTCTCGATACTTTTGATCAAGCGACTGCGGACAACAAGAGTAACATTGTAGCCCAAGCCTACAAGCTTCAGTTGTCTTTGCAGAAATCAATTAACGCATCTGGTGCAGCCGTTTCTCCTGCGCTCTTAGATAGAAAAGTCAAGATCCACAGCATCTAAGCACGCCCCCGCCTTGCTATCGGATGAACTAGTTGGGGTGTGTGTTACTTGCTATACCTGATATACCCCTCTTTATACCCCCAAAAGTGCTGGCTGCAATAGGCTTTCATGGGATGGGGCAGGAATTGCTATTTTTTCTCGGGAAATCTAGGGGTTTTAGGAAGTCTTCGGAACGTCAATTGGCGGAGAGAGTGGGATTCGAACCCACGTGAGAGCTTTCGCCCTCCATCCGATTTCGAGTCGGTGCCGTTATAGCCACTTCGGTATCTCTCCAGGCGGGGGGATTATATCCTAACCAGTTTTATTTTCCAGGGGTTAATCCAGGCGGTGTTAAATCTATGCGAGGGCTGCCCGGGTATTGTTTTTCTGAGACAGGGTAATGGGCTTGGATTTCATCGGAATTATAGCCAGGCGGAATCTGTAGCGGTGCTATGTTTTGTGCTTTTAAATAATCGTTTTCACGATTCTTTAGAACACCCTGTTCTCCATAGAGATGTGAGCAGCTTGTGATGCTGAGCACTAAACTAGAAATAACTGCTAATTTTATATATGAGCGCATAATCAACCTATTACTCTTTTATTGTTTGTATGGCGTCAGCATGATGCAGTGCTGCGCGAACTTCTGCGTGAAACTTAGGATCTAAGGGTAGTAATGGCAAACGAATTCCAGCAGGAATCAGCCCCATTTCATGTAATGCCCATTTTACTGGGATGGGATTGGCTTCCAAAAATAATTTCGTGTGCAGCGGCATTAATTCTGCATTGAGTTTTTTAGCGAGTGCATGATCACCAGATAAAGCTGCTTCACACATTTGAGACATTTTATGTGGCGCTACATTGGCAGTGACAGAAATGACACCGTGACCACCGCTCTGCATAAATTCCAGCCCATTATCATCATTGCCTGTGAAAAGTCTAAATCTTTTGTCACAACGTTGTAGTATCTCCGTGCAGCGCTCGATTTTACCGGTTGCTTCTTTGATACCAATGATATTGCTAATTTTCGCTAAGCGTTCAACGGTTTCTGGGAGTATATCGCAGGCCGTGCGTGTAGGGACATTGTATAAAATAATCGGTAAATCGGTGTTTTCAGCAATCAATTTAAAATGTTCGAATAGCCCATTTTGCGTAGGTCTATTGTAATAGGGGGTGACGATTAAGCAAGCATCTACACCGGCTGCTTGAGCAGCTTGGGTGTGTTCGATGCAGGTGCGTGTGCAGTTCGTGCCAGTACCGGCAATGACAGGGATGCGGCCGGCAACTTGCATGACTACACGGGTAACGAGGTCTTGTGTTTCAGCGGCACTTAACGTGGGGGCTTCACCCGTGGTGCCGGCGACGACTATGGCCTGTGTCTTTGCTTCAATATGCCATTCAATTAATTGTTGTAGTGATCGATAGTCGATTGAGCCGTCAGGTTGCATCGGCGTGACAAGCGCTACTAGGCTGCCTTGAAACATCGTTATTTTCTCCGGCTATTTCAAAAAGATTTTTATGTTAGCAGCAATGCGGAAGTTGTCTATATTTTTTTGCAGAATGCACGTATAATTGCCAGTCGCTGAGCAGCGCTGTTGCAAAATCGTGAATCCCCTCCACAAAAGCGTGGAGGAGAGGGGGTAATTTTTAAGCTTATTTTTGAGGGTGTTATGAATCAAAAAACCTGGTCTGACGCATTATGGGGTAAAAATGCGAAAGTAATTTACTTGTTACTCGCAGCGGTTGTTATGCTGTTCACGATGCTGGGCAGTCGCGAAATTTGGACACAAGAGCATCGCTGGGCCGATATTGTGTCTGGTATGTTTTACCGGCACGATTTTTTGCATCCCTATCTGGGCGAAAGTGATTATTACGATAAGCCTTTATTATCTTATTGGTTGATTGCAGCATTTACTTATATTACCGGCCAATTTTCAACGTGGGCCATGCGGTTGCCATCAGCATTGGCAGGGTTATTGGCGGTGTGGTCGATTTATCGCATTGGAACTTTGATTCAGGATAAGCGTTTAGGGTTGCTATCCGGCTGGATTTTGGTGACAACGTTTTACTTTTTATTTTGGGCCAAGACTAGCAGTGCCGACATGTTAAACATGGGTGGTACATTGTTTGCTGTGTGTTGGTATATGGAAAAGAAAGACCAGCCAAGCTTTGTGAATTATGCCATTTTCTTTCTTATTCTTGCTTTGACATCGTTGTGTAAAGGGTTGATTGGGGCGGTTGTGCCATTGTTAGTGATTCTCCCGAGCTTGATGATGCAAGGGGAATGGAAAAAACATCTGCGTCCGGCCTTTTTTCTAGGGATGATTCCGGCTGTTATTGTGTATACATTACCCTTTGTTGCGTCATCGTATGTGAGTGGTAATGGCTACGGTGAAAATGGTTTGTATTTAGTGTATCGCGAAAATATTCTGCGCTACTTCCAGCCATTTGATCACAAAGGGCCGATTTATACGTATTTTCTGTATTTGCCAATTTATTTATTACCCTGGGCTGTTTTCTTTATTCCTGCGTTGTTTTCTCTAAAATCGCGTTGGCATACGATGCCGGCTGCCATGAAATCCATTTGTTGGGCAGTGTTGTTGCTTTTCTTGTTTTTAACATTGAGTGGTTCACGTCGTAACTATTATGTTTTACCGTTGGTGCCGTTTGCTATTTTAATGACAGCGGATTGGATTTTGGCGGGTGCTGATAGCATGGCAAAACGCTATGTATGGGCAGGTCGAGTAGCCATAGGTTTCTTTGCAATTCTGTTCTTGAGTTTTGATGTGGCACAGCCTTTGTATTATGCACAAGGCGGGATGACTGCTTTTGCTGGGAATGTAAAACAAGCAGTGACACAACGCAAACCGTGGACTGAATGGCAATTTGTGATGTTGGATCCGGAAAGTAAAACACGTTTTTATTTAGAATTACCACCAACAGTAAAAAATTATGCGTTGCCTGGTAAAGAGCGTTCGGTACAAACAGAAGCGAGCTTATTGCAAGCTTGGCCAGTACTGAAAGATAAGCAATCGAATGTTATTTTTGTTAGCCGCAAACTGTATGAAGCAGAGTTACGGAATTTATTGCCTAATTATACAGAGGTGGAAGCGCCTACTAGACACTTATTCCATAAGAAAAATCCAAATGCACCGATAGCGTTTGTGCCGCCGGTGGGTTAGGAAGCTGTTAACTTATTATCACAAGGATGAGATATGACTGATATTTTATTGCAAAAAATCGAAGAAAGAGTCGTCACGCTGCTGGGCCAATTGGAAGTGATGCGCAACGAAGTTGCTCGGTTGCGTCACGAGAATGCGGTGTTGCGCGAAGATCAAGGCGATCACACCAAAAAGCTACAAGAATTGATTACGTTATTGGATGTATTGGAAGGCGCTGAAGGTCATTCGTCCGTGAATCAAGATAGCCATATTGAGACAGATGTGGCGGTGGCTTAAGAAGTTTGGCATGGCCACTGAGCCGCGCGTCAGCAAGCGTCACGACACATTAAGTACGGTGACGCTTGCTGACGCGCGCGGCTCGGTAAAATACAGTTCTATTTAACTATTGACTGTGCAATCTAAACTGCCGTCCAGCAAGCGAATATTCACTTGATCCCCAGCTTTGGCTTCGTTTGCATGACGTAAAACACGTTGCTGCTTCGTTGCAATCGCATAACCACGTTTTAATGTGGCAAGTGGGCTGAGCGCATCCAGTGTCGCGGCTGTATTACCGAGGTCTTGTTGTTTTTGTTGTAGCTGTGATGTGAAAATATTTTGTAGTCGTTGTGAAGAAAGTTTTAATTGATTGCGAAATTCTCTGATTTGATGAGTCGGTGTTAAACCAGAGAGTGTTGCATTTAATGTTTTTAATTGTGCTTGTTGTTGATTGATTACTTGGGTTTGCAAACGAATTATGGTTGCTTCGGCGAGATCCAATGCGTGACGTTGTTGCAGCAACCGATGTTTAGGATGCTGTTGATATAATTGTTTCGTCGTCCAATCCATGTGTTGTTGCAATTGACGAAATTTAATTTGCATATGACGTAGCAAACGTTCTTGATCATCATCCAGGGATTCTATCAATTCATCGCGATCCGGTGTGATTAATTCTGCTGCGGCAGAAGGTGTAGGTGCGCGCATATCCGCCACGAAATCTGCAATTGTGAAATCGACTTCATGTCCCACACCGCTGATAATGGGAAGCTCACTTTGAAAAATGGCATGCGCAACCATTTCTTCATTAAACGGCCATAAATCCTCGAGTGAACCGCCGCCACGCGCAAGAATTAACACATCACACTCTTTGCGCGTGTTGGCTGTTTTGATTGCATTCACAATTTGCGGTGCCGCCATATCACCTTGCACTAGCGTGGGATAAATAATCACGGGTACACAAGGAAAACGTCGTCGTAAAACGCTTAAAATATCGCGAATGGCCGCACCTGTTGGCGAAGTAATCACACCGATGGACTTGGGAATAATAGGTAATTCTTTTTTATGCGTCAGCTCAAATAATCCGGCTTCTTGTAAGCGTTTTTTCAATGCTTCAAATTCTTGCCGCAATTTGCCTTCGCCAATTTCTTCCATGTGCTCGGCAATTAATTGAAATTCCCCACGCCCTTCATACAGACTCACCCGCGCTTTGATCATCACATGCATGCCATCTTTGGGGGTGAAATGTAATTTACGATTATGTGGCTTGAACATGGCGCAACGTACTTGTGCAAGCGGGTCTTTTAATGAGAAATACCAATGCCCTGAACCGGGTGCGGCGAAATTCGAAATTTCCCCTTCTACCCACAAAAGCGGGAAGCTACCCTCGAGAATAAAACGTACTTCGCGATTGAGGCGACTGACGGTAAAAATTTCTTCTGTTTGGCTAATGTCGATGGTTTGCATGGGGGTAATATAGCTGATTTTTTACAAGGTTGGCATGGTTTTTAAGAAAAAATGTAGGGTGGCTCAAAGCCCCGTTTAGAAGCATAACGGGGTAAACTCCGCAAGCGTGTCCATCCTGCGATTCTGGGTGCTTATAAAGATTTTTTGGGGCGAGTAAGTGGATATATTTCTAATGATTGTGTCATGATTGGATCACCATAATAGCTACGCAGCTGAATAAAGCCATGGTTACCAAAATAGTCTGGATCAATTTCACGCTGAATATATCGTCCTATTAATTCTAAATTGTTTGCACCAACACAGTAATGCCCTGAGTCTCCTCGCATGCGGGTTATTTTGACCTGATTGTTAATAAATGAAATATCGATAGTGCCGCCCACAACGATTGTGGGATCTATTTTGCCAATCAAAGCGGGGTGAGGTGATGCGTCGCCTCTCATGCGTATTCCCACGATAAAATCTTCATTATCGGGATTGTAAACAAACATGATTTCACATTTTTTTCTATTCAAAAGGTATTGCAGATTTTCCTTATCTTGAGTGGATAATTTATTTAATAAGGGCATAAACTCTTTCAGGCTGCAGGGTAAGTTCCGACAAATTTTATATATTGTCAGTAGTCTTTCACAATTTAATACACTGTTTTCGAACAAGCGGAACATTCTGTTTCTGACATTGCTTGCTGTTTTATAGGTTAACATCGCATTGCTATTTTCTATGAGAGGTTCTGTTGTGATAGAATCTACTGTGAGAGTATCAATATGAATGGTGGTTTGTCTTTTATTTGCTGTCATCAAGATCGCTTTTACTTGATTGTTGGTTTGATCTGGACATAGCCGCATCAACTTTTTATCTTTTAGTTCCGCTTGATTTGCAAAAGTAGATAAAATTTGTTGGTGAAAATACTCGATTCGCAAATGTAATTGCTGCCGTTTATATTGTATTTCCAGCGTACGACTTTTTGCTTTTTGTATTCTGGATTGGTTGAATGTGTGCTGATCTATTGTATGGTATTCATAGTATTGAACTTCACCCACATTAAATTTTTCAGCCGCCTTTTTTCTAACATCACTCTCAGCTAAATGTGGTAGTACTCTGAATGAAGCAAAGCCAACACTTTTAGGCACGGTAAATAGTGGTGCCTGAGCAGATTCCTGCTTGGCGATATTTTCTATGCATTGTTTAATTTGACGTTGGTTCATAATAGTTTTTTTGATAAATACAGAATTGGTAAATATTTATACCATTTGCTCTCGATTTATTCAACCTCTTGTTTCGTGACATATAAAATAACTTTAAAATACAATAAGTTGGATTGGAGTGATGAACAATAAAACGTTTGGTGGACAAGGTGCAGCGCGTCTACCAAACGCTACATCGCGCATAAAAATTTCATCCACAGCCAAAATATGTGTATAATGCCTCGTTAATTTTAACCGGATTCACCCTGGGGGAATTAACGCCATGTCACTACGTCTCGTCCAAGATGCTTTAACTTTTGATGATGTCTTGCTTCTGCCTGCTGAATCATTTGTATTACCGAAAGATGTTAGCCTGAAAACCTATTTAACGCGTGATATTACCCTGAATATCCCTTTATTGTCTGCAGCAATGGATACAGTGACTGAAGCGCGTCTGGCGATTGCTATAGCCCAAGAGGGTGGTTTAGGCATTATTCATAAAAATATGACGATAGAACAGCAAGCCGCTGAAGTGCGTAGGGTCAAGAAATTTGAGAGCGGTGTCGTGAAAGACCCAATGACCGTGTCACCCCAAACGACAGTGCGCCAAGTATTAGATATTATTCGTTCTTATAATTTTCATGCGTTGCCGGTCGTTGAAGACAATCAGCAACTCGTGGGTATTGTCACAAGCCGTGATTTGCGTTTCGAAACCAACCTAGATCAACCCGTTGCCAATATCATGACGCCGAAAGAACGTTTAGTGACAGCAAAAGAAGGCACTGATCGAGAAATTATTCGCAAACTCTTGCATAAACATCGCATTGAAAAAGTGTTAGTGATCAATGACGCATTTCAATTATGCGGCATGATTACCGTGAAAGATATTTTGAAAGAACAAGAAAAACCATGGGCATGTAAAGACCCACTGGGACAATTGCGCGTAGGTGCTGCAGTAGGTACCGGTTCTGAATCGGATGAGCGTGTTGCCGCATTAGTCGCAGCCGGTGTGGATGTGATTGTTGTTGATACCGCACATGGGCATTCACAAGGTGTGGTTGAGCGCGTGCGTTGGATTAAGAAAAATTATTCCAATATTGCTGTGATTGCCGGCAACATTGCAACGGCAGCCGCGGCGAAAGCACTGGCTGATGCGGGTGTGGATGCCGTGAAAGTGGGAATTGGCCCAGGATCCATTTGCACAACCCGTATCGTAACTGGCGTCGGTGTGCCACAAATTACAGCAATTGCCAATGTTAGCCAAGCGTTAGCCGGTACGCAAATTGGTGTGATTGCCGATGGCGGTATTCGTTACTCTGGTGATATTTGTAAAGCAATCGCAGCGGGTGCATCGGCCATCATGGTAGGAAGTTTATTTGCAGGTACAGAAGAATCCCCCGGCGAAGTCGAGTTATATCACGGTCGTACCTATAAAGCGTATCGCGGTATGGGATCCTTGGGTGCAATGGCACAACGGCATGGCTCCAGTGATCGTTACTTCCAAGAAGGCGTGATTGCTGCTGATAAACTCGTTCCTGAGGGTATTGAAGGTCGTGTCCCTTACAAAGGTAGCTTGGTAGCGATTACCGGCCAATTAGTTGGTGGTTTGCGCTCAGGGATGGGATATACGGGCTGTGCTACGATTCAAGAAATGCGTACCAAGCCGGAATTTGTGCGTGTGACCAGTTCGGGTGTGCGTGAAAGTCATGTACATGATGTGCAAATTATTAAAGAAGCACCTAACTATCAAATCGATGAGGCATATTTTAAATGACGGTTGAATTACAACAACAACGAATTTTAATTTTGGATTTTGGTTCGCAGTATACGCAATTAATTGCGCGCCGCATTCGTGAGTTGGGTGTGTATTGTGAATTATATCCGCATCATTTAAGTGAAAGCGCTATTCGTCGTTTTCAACCACACGGCATTATTTTATCCGGTGGCCCAGAAAGTGTCACAGCAACGAATACACCGCGTGCGCCGGAGGTGGTTTTTACTCTGGGCTGTCCTGTGTTAGGCATTTGTTATGGCATGCAGACCATGGCAGAGCAGTTGGGTGGGAAAGTGGCATCGGGTGCTAAACGTGAATTTGGTTATGCGAAAGTGCATCTGCAAAATGCGTCGCGCTTATTTCAAGGCATCGAAGATCAATTAGCCGATGATGGCACACCGACATTAGATGTGTGGATGAGTCACGGTGATCATGTGGATGTCTTGCCACCACAATTTAATTTGATTGCAACGACAGGTAATTCAGCAATTACTGCCATGGAGGATGAAAAACACCGTTTTTATGGCCTGCAATTTCATCCAGAAGTTTCACATACTCGTCAAGGCGCGCGTATTTTAGAGCGGTTTTTATTTGATATTTGTGGTTGTCAGCCAACCTGGACCATGAAAAATATTGTGCATGAATCCGTAGAAAAAATCCGCCATCAGGTGGGCGATGATCATGTTATTTTAGGTTTATCCGGTGGTGTAGATTCTTCGGTTGTTGCGGCATTGCTACATAAAACAATTCAGCAACAATTAACTTGTGTGTTTGTTGATACTGGATTGCTGCGTCTTAATGAAGCGAAAGAAGTGCAAGATTTATTTGCGAAACACATGGGTATTCATTTAATTACCGTGCAAGCAGAAACGCGTTTTCTCGCGGCATTAGTGGGTGTCACGGACCCCGAAGTAAAGCGCAAAATCATTGGCCGATTATTTGTAGAAATTTTTGAAGAAGAAGCCAATAAAATTCATGGTGTAAAATGGCTAGCACAAGGCACTATTTATCCCGATGTGATTGAGTCAGCGACAAAAGGTGAAGGTGGTTCTCACACGATTAAGTCGCATCATAATGTGGGTGGGTTACCTGAAAAAATGCAGCTGAAATTATTAGAGCCGCTCAGAGAATTGTTTAAAGATGAAGTGCGTAAGCTCGGTGTTGAGTTAGGTTTACCTTATGATTTGGTATATCGCCATCCCTTTCCAGGCCCGGGTTTAGGTGTGCGTATTTTAGGGGAAGTCAAAAAAGAATATGCCGATAAACTGCGTCGCGCGGATGCCATTTTTATTGAAGAGCTACACAAAAATGATCTCTATCATAAAGTCAGCCAAGCATTTGTGGTGTTCTTGCCGATTAAATCCGTTGGGGTGTTAGGTGATGCGCGTCACTATGATCATGTGGTTGCCATTCGTGCTGTTGAAACCGTGGATTTTATGACAGCACATTGGGCGCGCTTGCCGTATGATTTTTTGGATATCGTGTCGCATCGTATTATTAATGAAGTGCCCGGTATTTCACGTGTGACGTATGATATTTCGGGTAAACCACCGGCAACAATCGAGTGGGAATAAGAAAAATTGTGTTCAATAGCAAACTCATCTCAAGCCTGTCTTTCCCGCGCAGGAAAGATAGGTTTTTTTAATTTTTTCGCGATAATAAGCACTAAAAAAATTCATGTGGATATCTCAGCTCACGATGACAGTAGTTAGTGTTTAATGTGTAAGGTGGGTTATTTTATGCAAATTCCAATTTTTTCCGAGCAAGATTATTTTTGGATGCAGCATGCTTTGCGTTTAGCACGACAAGCAGAAGCCTTGGGTGAAGTACCTGTGGGTGCTGTATTGGTCGTGGGTGATGAAATCATTGGTGAAGGGTGTAATCATCCTATCGGTCATTGTGATCCAACGGCACATGCTGAAATAATAGCCTTGCGTGAAGGCGCGAAAAAAATAAATAATTACCGAATTGTTGATTCAACATTGTATGTAACACTCGAGCCTTGTGTCATGTGTGTTGGTGCAATCGTACATGCCCGCGTGCAACGCATTGTCTATGGCGCTTCGGATCCGCGTGCAGGCGCAATCCAAAGTGCATTTCAAATTATGGCAGCCAATAAATTAAATCACCGAGCAGAGTGTGTTGGCGGTTTGTTGGCGGAAGAGTGTGGTAGTTTGTTGAGTAGTTTCTTTCGAGCACGCCGAATCTAAAAATGAATAAGAAACACCTCCGCCATAAAAAAATGACAGAGGCGAGAGGGTTATGACAGGGTAAACATTATTGGTGATGGCCTTTTATGTTGGTTTTTTATTGTAAGATTTGCAACCACTCCTGGAACGCTTTCCCATTGAGGTAAATGTACGAGATGATTTCATGAATCATCTCGTACGAGGTGTACACTCAACTATTTTTGTTTGTTATGTGGGTTTTTAATGTCGCCGCTGCCAAAGCCTTTGTTGCCTTGTGGCAGGTTATCTTGTTTCCAAGATTGCTGCTTTCCACCCGCCGTTGGAGCTGTTGTTGGGCGTTGTGTATTGGCAGTGGGTGTTGTTGGGCGTTGACCTTGTTGCTTTTGGTCTTTGTTATTGTAATTCATGATGTTTCTCCTTCGTTTAGTTAATTATCTGTTTACTGACTACTTTCAGAGGTATCACGACTAGGGTCTTCATAAGAAACGATGGATGCTTTTGAAGCCTAATTCCACGTTACTCCCCTCCCATTTTTGTGTCAAGTTTATGACCCAAAATTACCTATAATCATTTGAAAAATAAGTAGAAAATTTAAAAAATATATTACGAAAAAGAGAATCAATGAGTTAAAGTTTTCTGCTTGAAAAGATTCATTTTTCGTGTATTTTTCTCGAAAATACATGAGATACATAATTGATCAGATGAGTTGTTTTTGATATTAATAAGAGCAGCTAAGGCTGTCACGCTAGCTAAAAGCATACTGGCGTGACAGATTTAACTGGTATAATAAGTCATTCGTAAAAACAATCTAGGTAGTTGTATGGAGAATGCCAAACATTCATTTATGCGATGCGTAGCCTACTGTACCGCTAGCAGTTATGATTTGGCTGGTTTGGCAGGCGCATATAAACGCAAAGGATTTACAACGCGGTTATTGCGTGATGTGTTGCATATTTCCGCCATTGATACACCGGTTGATATCTATTTATTTAATCACGGTAGTTTTGTCTGTTGGGGATTAAAGAAATCACAAGAATTGAAATGGTTGGAACGCGTCAAGAAATACTCTATTGGGCCATTAGGAACAATCGAAGTGGATCACTTCTGCTTTCGCTTTGGCGAAGAAACGTCAATTGATGCGCATGATCGTTTTAAGTTAGATGTCCTTACATTGGATTCAGATAATCCGCAAATTAAATTAGCCATCTCATATGGATTGGCGCAATCCATTAAGCTAGAAGCATTCGAAGATGCGATCGTATCCGCTATTCGTAAAAACAGTGCCTTGCCACAGGAAATTGCTTCACGAGGCATTATTTCATTATCACGCGGCTCGATTTTTAAGCGCATGGGTGAAATTTTTATTGCGCGTAGTTCAATTAATTTAAATAGTGAATATTTGGATATGCCAGAATTTTTTTGGCGAAATCCCAACCTTGAACCGTTTTATGTGATGACAAAGAAATTTTTAGATATTCCTAGTCGTGTGTTGGTGCTCAATCAAAAGTTGGATGTGTTACAAGAATTGTTAGCAATTTTGAATAGCCAAGTTCAACATCGACATTCTTCTATGCTAGAAATGGTTATTATTATTCTTATTTTTGCGGAAATCACTATTAGCTTGTTGCATCTATAAGTTATGTAACAACCCGCTCTTGTTATCGCTACCGAGCCGCGCGCGTCAGCAAGCGTCACTGGTAAAAAGCATTAAACGCAGCGACAATCAAAGGTACTAAACTATGCAAGTTCGCAATTCAACAAGTTCACAAAGCATAATCTTAGCTAGTTTCTCTGCACATGCGCGCTCTGAAAAAACAGTAGAAACAATACAAGAGCAACAAGTAAATGAAGACACTTCTGCTCTTCTCGATAGCATGGTTGCAACACAACCTGCAGCAACCGACTCAAGCGTGATAGATACAAGTTCTTCAACAGAGTCCCAAGATTTTCTTGATAGCTTACTTTCCTGGCAACCATCACCGCTCTTTACTACTATCGACGGAGCAGTGCAAATGTGTAACTGGATAGGTAGCGGAGGCACTGCAGCGGTATATCAATATAAAGACACCGCCATTAAATGCTACGACGATGACAGTGAAGAAGAAACACCAGGGCGCAACCAAAAACTTTTTGCCAATGAATGCGCCATCATGACAAAACTCTCAGCGTTAAAAGCCCCTCATATGGTGCAATTTAATGGCATATTAGATAGCAAGCCATGTAGTTTGATGATGCGCTTTCTCCCGAAAACGTTGACTAAATTACTTCAGGAAACCCCCGCACTTGAATGGTGTGATCGTTATCAACTGGCTATAGAACTTGTTGAGTTTCTTCAATTCGCACATAAAAACGGCATCATACATGGAAGCATCAAATCCGATAATATATTAGTAGACAATGAGAACCATATCTACGTTGCTGACTTTGGCACAGCGATTGATAAATCGAATCCAACACCAGATATAAAAAGAGGTTTCTTACCTACGCACTCTGCCCCTGAAGTACTTAGGCACCCCACTAAACGGACTGAAAAATGTGATATTTATAGTTTGGGTATAGTGCTATGGCAAATTGCACATCCAGGAGAAAAAATTTATAACGGTTATGACAGTGTCCAGATATTCCATGGAGTGATATATGGAGCTAGACCCGAAATTGCTCATGACTGCCCACCCATTTTTAAAAGCATTATCCAACGATGCTGGAAATTCAAGCCTAAAGAGCGACCACAGGCAAAGACGATATTAAATTTTTTAACAGCCGGATTAAACTCTTTAAATGCCGAAGAGGAAATGTTACGGCAACCAACAAGAAGGCCCTAGTACGACTGAATGTGTTGTGACGTTTGCTGACGCGTACGTGCTGAGGTATCCTCACGAATTTTTTTATAGTTCATTGCATTTAATAGTAAGCTCATCCCAAGCCTGTCTTTCCCACGAAGGCGCAGTAGTGTCCGGTTAATCTGTGCCTAAGTAGAACTGTCACCCCGCAAAAAACGCGCCACTTTTTGTGAAAAGGAAACAAAATCCAATTCGCGTTTTTGTGCGGGGCCTGGTGCAAATTTTAAGAGAAACTGCGTATCACTTAAGTTCGTCAACCAGGCCCCGCACAAATTATCAGAACGAATTCTGTGTCCTTCTTAAAATTGTGGCTGATAATTTTGCGGGGTGACAGTTCTACTTAGGCACAGATTAACCGGACACTACTGCGCCTTCGTGGGAAAGACAGGCTTTTTACTTTTGGATAAATAAATTGATTTGATGACAAATATATTCAACCGCATAAGCGATAATGCGTTTGCCGTGCATAGGCAGGGTGCGGTCAATGCGATGTTGTTTATCGTGTTGTGAAAATAGCAGTTCTAATTTCGTTTCTGTCATGTCTGGTTTGTTCTGCCAAAATTCACTGAGACCGCGAATTTCGAGGCGAAAATTTTCTTTATCTGGATTCGCAAAATTTAAATGTGTATAGGTTTCGGGTGTCAACAGTGTGGTTTCGAGTGCGCCGCCTGTTGCATTATCCGTGATTGCAAGACGAATGTTGGCTGCACGCAGTTTTTCGCGCAGTACGGCGGATGCTGTTTTATTGTCATTGTTAAGCAGGTAGGGGTGAATGACTTTTTCAACTTGCGCAACGAGCGTATTAAAATCATCTTGGTTTTTTGAATGTAGTTTGAATTCAATGTAAGGGTACCATAAGCGGTAGCCAGTCACGCATGCAAATGGTTTGGCGAGTGCATCCAATTCTTCGGCGATTTTTCCTTCGCTGACACCAAACAATAGCCATTTTTTTCGATAACTCGTTTGTTGGAAATGTGCTTGCTGTAGCTTGGCAATGACCACGGAATCCACCATTGGCAAACATTCAACAGGTGGTCCAGGTAACATAAAAATGAATTGCTCGCCAAATTGAACAAAACAGCCCGCGGCAGTGCCATTGGGATTGGAAATAATGGTTGCGCCTTCCGGGAATAAAGCTTGTTGGCGGTTGGATTCAGGTGGATTGTTGTAACCAAATTTTTTCAGGCGTGCGGCAATTTTTTCCCAGGTGGTTTCGTCAAATACAAGAGGGCGGTCGACAACTTTGCTGAGGGCGTAACGTGTTAAATCATCGGATGTAGGGCCCAGTCCGCCGGTAATAATAACGGCTTGATGTGACTTTAACAAAAAACGCAATGCCTGTTCGATTTCATAAATGCTATCGGGTGCGGTAGCATGCATTCTGACTTGCATACCTGCCGTTGTTAATCGTAAAGCAATTTCTTGGCTATTTGAATTGAGAATATCACCCTGACTGATTTCATCGCCGGTGGCTAGTAAAGCGATTTTATGTGTGATTTCGGCTTCTCGGCTCATGGGTTTTCTTCCTTGTCAGCGCATTGAGTATAATGAATGGGTTGCGGAAATGCTATACCCGTTAGATTTAAGGTTTCGTGACGCTTGCTGACGCGCGCGGTTCGGCAACGACGAGGCCAAGCAGCGCTAATGAAGTAACAAGCAACATATAAGTAATACTATCCGTTTTGGCTCTTGAAATAAGATTTGGCGGTAAATCGTATTGTTCTATACTCTGTTCATCGAGATCAATGTTTTCTATGATGCTTAAAATAGACGAGCGATATTGCGTCATACGACAATTTTTTAATTTAGTTCGATATTCATTAAAAGGGAATACATCACCATTCGAAGGATCACAAATAACAGCATCGGCTCCCTCGCCAATGACTAAGAACACATGATCACCATTTACAATATGATACATAAATGCCGGATGATCTTTGCTAGCATGAAGATAGGCTATATCCGTCATTTCTTCGCAATTGCCTATTTTTTCCTTTATAAATGGGGCGGCCATTTTTTCAAATAAGGTTTTTTTGGGATTACATATTAATTTAATAGGGTTTGTCGTTAATATCATTTTGTAATAGTCGACATGGCCAGGCGTGAGAGATGCTTGCATTTGATTTCTTAGTTTTGCAATTTTATTTATTAGTTTATCTCTCTCTTCGCGACTGTAATGATTTGCTTCTGGGTGTGTTCCTGATTCTTTAATTATTTCCCGCACGCGATTGACGATGTCGCAAGCGGTTTTTAAGTTTTGATATATTTTACTTTCTGCAGGAAATGGATATTGAGTATGGATATCTTCAAAATGCAGAGGATCACTGAGTTTTTTAAATGGTGGGACATGAGGAGTATGTTTGCTACTTGATGTGGCGATGTGTGGAGACGCATGAAATAAACGCTGATTATATTTTTGCTGTACCCTAGGATGAGGGACTTGAGTTGCTGCTGAAGCAAATAAACTACTTCGCTGAACTTGCGATAAAGTGCTTCTTGTTAGTAGTTTTTTTGCCACGCTCATGAGTTAATCTCAGCAAAAAATATTCATTGGAATCAGATAAAAATGGCTGAAAGCATTTTACCATAAAGACAATTAATTGTACAAATTTATTACAATAAATGCAACGAATTGATAATACAGAGGAAAAAACTAAAAACGCATGTGTGGGGTTAATGCATAAATCAGAATTTCAACATCTCCCTTCTCCCGCTTGCGGGAGAAGGGTTGGGGATGAGGGTCTGTATGGCAACCACATTATGTATTATATACACATAGTGTGCAGATCATAAGCACCCTCACCTCCGCCCCTCTCCCACAGAAAAGCACTGCGGGAGAGGGGAGACGTTGAAATTTTGATTTATTCAACAACGCCGCTCCCGGGGGCGGAAGTATTACTTAAAAAACAGAACAACCATCTTCTGTTATCTTAATATTTACAGAGGGTTGATTACTAATATTGATTTTTTGGCATGATGCGGGTACGTGCGTACTACCATTTTTGTTATATCCTAACGTGATATAAGAGTATTCTTTTGTAAATGGATCATTAATTGCTTGGATTTTTGAATAAAACGCATCACTGTATGCTTTAACAAAGTCCAAGAGTTTATCAGATTCAATACCTTCCAACGTATTTTCTTGTTTTTGGATATCGGGAAAAGCACCAGTTAATATTTGATGAGATACATTAAGGCTATCTTTATTAGCCATAATATCACTGCCAAACGTAATGTTTACCGTCATTGCCATTGTAGCAGATGCAAATAAAGACAATATCATGGTGGTTACGGTTGATTTTAGTGCATTTGTTCCCATGTGACATCCTTCTTGCAGGTTGAAATATATTCAATAATCAGCTGGTTGCTATAATAAATTATAGACCGCTTTTGAGCAAGTGAGGGGGTTTTTCAAAGAATTTACTGGGTCAGATAACCACTATACAACTTTTTCGTGGGTTAATAACCACCGCTTGATAGCAATCATCTCACCTGCTGTTTTGCCCACAAAGCCACCCATATGGTTTTTTGCAACAACACGATGGCAAGGCACAATAATGGGCGTCGGGTTGGCGCGGCAGGCATTGCCGATAGCGCGAGGGCTGGTGCCTAGGTGTGTCGCTAATTCTTGGTAACTAATCGTGGTGCTGACTGGAATTTGGCGAAGTGCTTGCCAGACTGTTTTTTGGAATGGAGTGCCTTTTACTTCCAATGGAAATTGAAAATCATGCTGCGGGTTTTGAAAATAGGCGGTGAGTTCGTTATGAAGCGGTTGGTATTCATTCTCGTTTGATAATTGTGATGATTGATCAGTACCTAGAAAAACAATACGGGTCAGTTTGTTATTGTGAATGTGTATGCCAAGATTACCGATGGGGGAGGGGATGATTGTGGAGAAGCGAGGATCGTGTGACATAGTCTACTCGCAAATTATAGTGGAGCCGCGAATGTAGTGAGGTAGGTATCCCGCGAATTTTTTGCTACAACATAAGTATAAAAACTTGTCTTTCCCGCGAAGAGGGGAATCTATTTGTGGTTTCTCGCCTATTACCAATAGATTCCTGCCTTCGCGGGCAAGACAGGGTTTATAGATTTTACTTATTCTGCTGCAGCTTGGCCTTTATCTGCTTTGTCGTTTTTCGCGGTGGATTTGTTGTTTAAGTTCAGCTTTTCTTTAATACGTGCTGCTCTACCACTCAAGTTGCGCATGTAGTAGAGTTTCGCACGTCTAACGTCACCACGACGCTTCACTTCAACGCCATCAATGATCGGGCTGTACGTTTGGAATACGCGTTCTACGCCAACGCCGTGAGAGATTTTACGCACGGTGAATGCTGAGTTTAAGCCGCGATTGCGTTTAGCAATCACAACGCCTTCAAAAGACTGAACACGTACGCGTTCGCCTTCTTTTACTTTTACTTGCACGACAACGGTGTCGCCTGGGCCAAAAGCGGGTAGCGCTTTTGCTGCTTGCATTTGTTCAGTTTCAAGCACTTGAATAATGTTCATGGTTTTGCTTCCTCAGTCATTCTAAAAAAATTACTTCTTCTGTTCTTGAATAAATTCCGCCAGTAAGCGCTGCTGAAATTCATCCAATGATTGCTTTGCCAATAGGTCTGGTCTACGTAACCAGGTTTTACCTAAGGCTTGTTTTAACCGCCAACGTTCAATGGCTTGGTGATTACCGCTAAGCAGTACATTCGGTACTGTGAGCTCAGCATAACTTTCAGGTCGGGTGTACTGAGGGTATTTCAATAAGCCCGAACTCAATGAGTCTTGGGACACTGAATCCTCATGACCTAGCGCACCGGGGATGAGGCGTGTTGTCACGTCTATCATCGTCATGGCTGCTAATTCACCGCCTGATAATATGTAATCGCCAATTGACCACTCTTCATCAACTTCAAGCTCGAGAAGACGTTCGTCAATTCCTTCATATCGTCCAGCAATTAAAACAATACTTTCTTTACTTAAAAACGCTGTCGCGGTTTCTTGGTTAAAATGCTTGCCTTGCGGAGACAAGTGAACCACGACGGGTTTTTTTGGTGCAGCCTGTTTTGCTGCTTGAATCGCAGCTTGTAACGGCTCCACCATCATAATCATGCCTGGGCCACCGCCATAAGGGCGGTCATCTACAGTGTGATGCTTGTTGTGGGCGTAATCACGTGGATTCCATAGCCCCAACTGTAACAACTCCGTTTTGATGGAGCGCCCAGTAATTCCGCAATCCAGCGCTGCAAACATCTCGGGGAATAGTGTTACGACACCAAACCACACTTAGAGTTCATCCCAGTTAACACGCATGATTTTTTTTGTTAAATCAATGCTAGTGATAACTTCATCTAAGAGATAAGGGACAGCATGTTCCTTATCGCCTTTCACAACGAGCACATCGTTAGAGCCGGTTTCCAGCAGGAAAATAATTTTACCTAGGACCTTGTCATCTTGGTTGATAACAGTGAGCCCTTCTAAATCTGCCCAATAATATTCATTCTTTTTTAGTGTTGCTAATTGCGAACGTTGAATCGCAATTTTTTTCCCGGTTAGCACGCGAACAGTTTCGGGAGCATCAAAGCTAGCAAATTTCGCTATTATTCCTTTGCCGTATGCTTTGGCATCGGTCACTTTGATTGGCTTCCAGGTGTTATTATCTTCGATATACCATGGATGGTAATCCAAGATACTCGTGATTGATTCTGTAAAAGAAACAATCTTAATCCAACCCTTCACCCCATAAGCTGTACCGATCTTGCCTACAGCAATATAATTGGTATCAGTGCTCATAAAAGTGATCGCCTGTTACACGACAAAACAGAATTACTGCTTTGTTGCTTCGCCAGCTTCTTTTTCAAATGTCTTAATCAATTGTTGTACGCGATCAGAAGGCTGTGCACCTTGGGAGATCCAATACAATGCGCGTTCATGATCTAAGTGCAAGCGAACTTCTTTGCCAGCAGAAATCGGGTTGAAATAACCGATGCGTTCGATGCAGCGACCGTCACGAGCTTCGCGTCTATCAGCGACGACGATGTTGTAAAATGGGCGTTTTTTTGCGCCGCCACGAGATAAGCGAATTACTACCATGCTGTTTAAATCCCATACTAATTAATATATATGAATCTGTTGAAACAAAGGTCACGAATTATACGTGACTTTTTGCTTGTTGCAAATAGATTCGCGTGATGTGGTGTGAAATCCTTCTCAATTCTCTTTTAAGGGTGCAAAGCTATAAGCCTTCACCCTAGCCCTCTCCCGCAAGCGAGAGAGGGGATTTGAAGCTCTTACCCTGGCTCTTTCCCGCATGCGAGAAAGGGCTTTGATTAACCAAATGACCCCATGGGCGGGAAACCTCCCGGGGGTAGTTTGCCTTGTAACCCACGCATTAATTTCATGATTCCGCCTTTGTTGGCGAATTTTTTCATCATTTTTTGCATTTGCGTGAATTGTTTTAATAAGCGGTTAACGGCTTGGATATCAGTGCCTGACCCTATCGCAATACGGCGCTTATGTGAACCTTTGATAATGGCAGGATAGCGACGCTCTTTGGGGGTCATCGAATTAATGATAGCTTCGATTTCAACTAGCATCTTATCGTTGAGCTTGTCTTTCGCCGCAGCGGGTAGGCCACCGATTCCTGGGAGTTTGCTCACAATACCCATGATGCCGCCCATTTTGCCAATTTGGCGTAATTGGTCGCGGAAATCTTCGAGGTCAAAGGATTTGCCTTTTTTGATTTTTTTCGCGAGTTTTTCAGCTTTATCTTTGTCAATGGTGCGTTCTGCTTCTTCAACGAGGGAGAGGATATCGCCCATACCGAGAATACGTGAGGCTATTCGATCAGGATAAAAAGGTTCGATTGCATCGGTTTTTTCGCCGATACCGATAAATTTGATGGGTTTGCCAGTAATATAACGGATTGATAAAGCCGCGCCACCGCGAGCATCACCATCGGCTTTGGTTAAGATTACACCGGTAAGTGGTAGAGCATCATTGAAGGCTTTGGCTGTGTTCGCAGCATCTTGCCCTGTCATGCTATCCACGACGAATAAGGTTTCAGTTGGATGGATGGCGGCATGCAACCGTTTGATTTCAGCCATCATCTCGTCATCAATGTGTAACCGACCGGCGGTATCAATAATGACGACATCAACCAGTTTATTTTTAGCGGCTTGAATAGCAGCGGTAGCAATCGCAACAGGATCTTGATCGGATGTGCTGGGGAAAAACTCAACGTTGACATTGCTAGCTAATGTTTCTAGCTGTTTGATCGCAGCCGGTCGATAAATGTCTGCACTGGCAACCATCACGGATTTTTTTTGTGAGTGGTGCAACCAACGTGCTAACTTGGCAACCGTTGTGGTTTTACCGGAACCTTGTAAGCCAGCCATTAAAATCACAACAGGCGGCTGGCTTTGTAAATTCAGTGAGTCGCACTCATCGCCCATTAACGTGACCATTTCATCATGGACAAGTTTGACAAGCGCTTGGCCTGGCGTGAGGCTTTGCATGACT